>JAAFHQ010000650.1:0-2743 GCA_013298445.1 Chitinophagales bacterium
CCCGCTGCCCTCGGTATTTTCTGCGGCAAAAACGACCTACACCGCCGGGAATGCAAAATTGAACCTCACTTTTAAATTCCCCAAACAACTCGATCTGCAAGTGACCAGTATTTACCTGGCACCGGACATCATCCCGCAAGGCAGGATCGCCGCCCGCTTTTCGGTGAATCTGGGCTTGAAAAAAACGATCCAGGATGGTAAAGGAGAATTGTTTTTGAATGGAACGGATGTACTGAATACCCTGCGGATTCAAAAAACGATTACAGGCAGTGGATTTTCCTACACCACCACCGATTATTACGAAACGCAGGCTTTTCGTGTAGGGTATAGTTGGAAGTTTTGATTTGGGTTGTAACTGAAGGTTGATGTGATAAAATTAATGTGAGTTGGGAGATTCCCGAGGAGAATTTATGTTTATAGGGGAATATGAAAGGCTGTTCAAAGTCCTGAAGGGACTTTATGTTGAAATCATTCGACATACAATCCCTTCAGAATTGATTAATACCTCTCGTTTGACCTACTATAAACATAAATTCCCTTCGGGAATCTCCGAATTCATGTAAAAATTAAAGGCAATAACCCTGAATGCCATGGTAATAAGTGTGCATATTTCCACGTTCAACCATTCAAACCGAATCAAATGGCACTGGAAGCAAACAAAGACGAACAACTGCCAAGCGCACAAGGCTCGACACCTTTTGCCCAAACCTATTTCCACGGAACCAGGGCTGACTTAAAAATTGGCGACCTGATTGAACCAGGTTTCAACTCCAACTATGGACAAAGAAAAAACGCCAAATACATTTTTTTGTCTGCAACCTTAGACGCTGCGATTTGGGGCGCTGAACTTGCCTTTGGCACCGGACGAGAAAGAATCTATTTGGTAGAACCGACCGGGGCAATCGAAGACGACCCCGACTTGACGGACAAAAAATTCCCGGGCAATCCGACAAAATCTTATCGCTCAACCCATCCCTTTAGAGTTGTAGGAGAAGTTGCCACTTGGAAAGGACACCCGGCCGAACAGGTCAAGGCCATGAAAGATGCCTTGGAAAAGTTGAAGGAACAGGGGATTGATTCGCTCAATGACTAAATACTGGTATTAAGCTTACCATTCAAGTAAAAACTTCTAAAACCAATCCATATGCTCACTAAAATCAACATCTTCTTGCTGATCCTGGCCTTTACGGGTTTGATCAGTTGCAAAACCACTCAACTGGCCAACTCCGCCACCTCGGAAACCGGAATGTTTAAGGTAGCCATCCTTTATCCGAATGGAGAAGACAAAACCTTTGACATGGACTATTATGAAAAAAAGCACATGCCAATGGTCGCTGGATTTATAGGTAAAAATTTGAAATTTTATGAAATTGACAAGGGTGTTTCAGGCCGAACGCCGAATGATAAGCCATCTTTTATGGCCATAGGTTACTTTTACATCAAAGATGTAGCAGCGTACAATCAGGCGATAGCCAAAAACAGAGATGCAATTGTCAACGATTTTAAAAATTATACCAACACCCAGCCTGTTGTCCAGATCAGTGAAATCAAGTATTTGGTACACAGTGCCAAGAAATAAAGACCCAAAAGAGGATGTGGACTCATTGGAAGATTTAAAAGACTGTCTGGTATAATACCCGAAAAATGTTCAAAAAACTACTAGACAACCACAAACTGGGTGGCCTCAACTGCCTGCTTTGGAAAGATGGCCGAATTGTGTACATGGAAAGTTCCGGATACAAAAATTTGGAGACCCAGGAACCGATGACCATCGATACCCTTTTCAGGATTGCCTCCATGACCAAACCCATTACTGCAGTCCTCACAATGATGTTATGGGAAGAACAAAAATTGGATTTGTCCGACCCGATCACCCAATGGTTTCCGCAGTTTAGGCACATGCAAGTCCTAAAAAACCATCAGGGGGAATACGAAGATGCCAAGCGGCATATTACCGTTCTTGATTTATTGACCCATCGGGCAGGCTTTACTTACAGCGAGTTTCAACATGGAAAACTCAAAGAGGACTACCTTCAGGCTTTAGGTGGCGACATTGATTCGGAGTTGACTCATGAACAATGGATCAATGGCCTGGCCAGTTTACCCTTAGTTAGCCAGCCGGGGGATCTGTTCAATTATGGCCGATCAAGCGATTTATTGGGGATACTTATTGCGACCATTGAAGGGAAACCGCTGGGTAAAGTAATGGAGGAAAAAATATTCAAACCATTGGGTATGAGTGATACCCTTTTTGAGGTTCCAGACCACAAAAAAAGCAGATGTGCTTCCAATTTTGGGTACGACGAATCCGGTAATTTGGTCAACCTTGAAACCGTTCCCTTAAACATGGCCTTCAAAGAGCGCCCCTCTGGTTTAGCCTATGAATCGGGCGGTCAAGGATTGTGGTCCACGATCGGTGACTATTTAAAATTTGCCAACCTTTTTGTCCAAAACGGTAGTTCAAATGGCGTTCAACTCCTAAAACCGGAAAGCATCGACACTATGTGTACCAATCAATTGACGGATGCTCAAAGGGCTCAGTCAACCTTGATGGGTAACCCTATGTTTCGGGAACATTATGGCTTTGGCATGGGGCTGGCGGTGGTTATGAAAGAAAGAAAGTATGGCTCAATCCCTTGCGCTGGCTCGCCTGGCTCGGTAGGATGGCCGGGTGCATATGGAGGCTGGTGGTCGGCAGACCCTGTGAAAAAAACGGTTTCCATCTTTTTAACGCATAGCATGA
>JAAFHQ010000650.1:2753-4162 GCA_013298445.1 Chitinophagales bacterium
GGATTGGATTTGAGTTGTACGAGGCCATTGACATTTTTTCAAATTATTGCAAGGAACACAGTTAAAGTACCACCCAATAATAGACAACAGAGTTTTGTTCCCTGATTTTTTGCCATCTCAATATAATTCAGGATATTACACCTACCATGTTTGTTGATCCGTTCGCATTCATTCAATCCATTTAACCAGAAGCTTAATCACAACACAACTCTGTTTTATGAGCTCACGTCGTAACTTTTTGCAAAAAATTACAGCATCAGCCATCGCCCTGCAAATACCCGACTTTGTTTTGGGTGCCCAGGAAGAAGCAGGCCCGCAACAACCCTACGAAGGCCCCGTTTTACGGGTAGCCATTATGGGGCTGGGTAGTTATGGGAACCGCGTTGCCGGTGCCATGCAAACCTCCCAAAAAGCCAAATTGGTAGGGGCGATCAGTGGCACTCCTTCCAAACTCAAAGACTGGCAAAGCAAATACGGCATCCCGGAAAAAAATTGTTACAACTACGAGAATTTTGATGCCCTCAAAAACAACCCCGACATTGATGCGGTGTACATCATCACCCCCAATGCCCTGCACAAAGACCAGGCAATCCGGGTAGCCAATGCAGGCAAACACGTGATCTGTGAAAAACCCATGTCGATCAACGCCAAAGACGGCCAGGCCATGATCGACGCCTGCAAAAAAAACAATGTCAAGTTGCTGGTGGGCTATCGGATGCACTTTGAGCCCAAAACCCTCGAAATCATCCGAATGAGAAAGGACGGGGAGCTGGGTAAAGTTTTGTTTTTTCAGGGCCTCTGCGGTTTTACCATCGGCGATCCCACCCAATGGCGCCTGAAAAAGGAACTGGCTGGCGGCGGCGCCATGATGGACATTGGCATCTACGCGATCAACGGTGCCCGCTACATGATCGGCGAAGAACCCATCTGGGTGACTGCCCAGGAAACCAAAACCAATCCTGAGAAATTCAAACCCGGTGTGGATGAGACCATCCAGTTTCAATTGGGCTTTCCCAGTGGAGCAGTGGCTTCCTGCCTGTCCACCTACACCATGAACAACCTGGACCGCTTTTTCCTGAACGCTGAAAAAGGTTTTGCAGAGTTGTTGCCTTCCACCGGGTATGGCCCCATCAAAGGGCGCACCAACAAAGGGGAATTGAATTACCCCCACGTTACGCACCAAACCGTACAAATGGATGAAATGGCGGGGATCATTTTGGAAGGCAAAAAACCGATCGTACCGGTGGACGGGGAAGAAGGTTTAAAAGACTTGAAAATTATTGATGCGATCTTTTTGGCCGTCAAGACGGGGAAAAAGGTGCCGCTGAAGTTGTAAATAATGGATATCAAGTACTCGGGCATAACAAATGACCGGGTACTTAATATCTATTTTAAGACCATCAATTATG
>JAAFHQ010000651.1 GCA_013298445.1 Chitinophagales bacterium
GTGGCAACTTCTTGCGTGGTTTGTGGTAACAGGAGGGCTCGACATTGTAGGTTCTGAGCGTTGACCCAATTGCTGGCCATGCGCTGGGAGGCTTGTTCCGCTGTTCGAACACAGTCAGGACCTAAGGCAGTGAGGAGTTGTTGTACGATATCCATTTAGGTGAGGTTGAAGCAAGCACAATGTACACAAATTGGGGGAACTAAGCGTTCCGAGCGAAATTCCCCGAAATATTTTTTACTCAGACTAAATTTTCTTATTAATTTAAAATTATGAAATTAAACCAAAACCTCATCGAATCGTCCAAGGAGACATAAAACCCAAACCTATGCGTCAATTTTTATACTTCTTCCTTTTCCTGAGCATGTTTATCACCATTTTACCTGCTCAAACGACCGTCACTACAACTTATGGCCCAATCTCCGGGATCACGGAAGAGGGGGCTCTGGCTTTTAAAGGAATTCCTTACGCCAAACCACCAGTAGGGGAGTTGCGCTGGCAAGCACCGCAGCCACCGGCAACCTGGAGCCAACCCCGGATGACTACCGACTTTTCGCCGAAGTGCCCGCAAAAAAACTTTAGCCCCACCCAGGATAGTGCAATCACCGAAGGGGAGGAGGATTGCCTCTACCTCAATGTGTGGACGCCGGCCCTAAGTGGAAAACGCCCCGTACTATTTTTTATCCACGGTGGTGGCAACCAACAAGGTTCGGCTTCGGAAACCATCAACGGAGCCGTTCTCTACACTGGCAAATTCCTGGCCTCCCGCAAGGATGTGGTCGTCGTCACCATCAATTACCGCTTGGGTGCCCTGGGCTTTATGGCTCACCCTGCCGTAGCTGCGGCCAGCAGTTCCAAAACATCGGGGAATTACGGCACCATGGATCAGGTTTTGGCGCTGGAATGGGTCAAAAACAACATTGCCAAATTTGGTGGTGACCCCGATAATGTGATGGTTTTTGGCGAATCAGCGGGCGCCGTGAATACCTCCCTTTTGTTGACGGTACCTGCGGCGAAAGGGCTCTTTCAGCGGGCGGGTATCCAGAGTGGCTCACCGGTAGCTTCTCCTTATCTGGTGGGGGAAAACATTGGTAAATCCTTTGCTTCGCGTATGGGCTGTGCCACCGGGACCTTGGACCAACAGCTACAATGCTTAAAGGCGCTGCCCATTTCAAAAATCGTCGCGGAATTGGAAAGCCCGCTGGCTGGTGGAAAGGTAAGCTTGGGTTGGGGGCCAGTAGTAGACGGCCTGATCATTCCCAAAGACCCCATTTCGGTAATTTTAACGGGCCAGCACCACAAAATGCCGGTCATGTTGGGCTCCAATGCAGATGAAATGTCGGCTTCCAGCCCTCCAGTGGTCACCCCCGCGCAGGTACGAACCCTTTTTGATTCCTATGTCCCCGAAGCTTACGAAGCAGAAGGTCTGACTTTGTATCCGCCAGGAACCACCAATGCTCAGGCCCGCCAATCCTATATCCAAACGTTGACCGATGCCCAATTTACGGCCCCGGCCCGGCGCTTGGCCAGGGGGTTGGACATTTTTCAAACCGAACCCGTTTGGCGTTACCTTTTTTCGCATGCCCAGGCTGGCCTAGGCGCTTTTTATGGTTCGGCACATGGCCTGGAATTGCCCTTTATTTTCCAAAGTGTGGAAGAAACCACTTACGGCAAAGGAGCATTTTTTAACAACAACGATAAAGTAGTGGCCAAAGCCATGATGGATTATTGGACCAATTTTGCCCGTACGGGAAATCCCAATGGCACTGGTCTCACGATATGGCCAGTTTACGATTATCAAAAAGACCCTTACCTCGACATCAAATCCCCGGTAGCTAGTGCGGAAGGATTGCGTACGCAAAAAAGTGATTATTGGGACCGGGCTAGGGGAGTGGCTACTTCTACGCGACAGCCTTTGTCACTATTGGGCGTAAAGATCGAGGTGCCGACTTTGTATCAAGATGGGGCAAAGGTCAAGTTAAACCTAGAAGAGGGCTTGAAACTTCGCCTGGAATTGTTTAATTTATTGGGGCAAAAACTCGGACAAGTTTTTGAAGGTGAATTGAGTGCAGGGGCGCATGAGCTAGATTTCCATATCCCGGAGCAAGTAAGTGGGCTGGTGATTCTACGTGCTCAGGCTGGTGGCGGGAGTATGGCTGTAAAAGTGTGGAAGCAATGAGCAAAAACGGCTTGAAATAATCAGTTTATTCGAGTATTTTTGGATCAAACCAATACTTCTAAACATGGAAATAAAGGAAGAAATCAATCAAATCGTCGAGACTTTGCCAGAAGATGTTCTAAGCGAATTGCTTCACTATTTGCGGCAAATCGAAAAAGAATCTGGAGATAAAATCCGTTTGTCGCTGAATTTCAACACTATACTAACTGAAGACGATAACTTATTAGAACGTTTGGCTCAATGATATCAATTGAAGAAGTATTAGCGATACACCAAGTATTGATCCAAAAATACGGAGGTTCTGAGGGTGTGCGAGATGAAGGCTTGTTGGTTGCTGCTTTAGAAAGGCCATTTTCGGGTTTTGGTAGTGTTGAATTTTACCCGAAAGTAGAAGAAAAAGCAGCAGCAATTCTGGAAAGTATTGTCAAAAACCACCCTTTTGTGGATGGTAATAAAAGGACTGGATACGTGCTGATGCGACTCCTCTTGATGCATTATGGCCAAGATATTAGAGCCAGCCAGGATGAGAAGTATGATTTTGTCATTCAAGTTGCTTCAGGCCTGCTTGATTTTGATGGGATTAAAAGCTGGCTAAAAAGCAGGATGGTGAGTCAATAGCGTTTTTTTTGAGAAAAATTAACTTGATCAATCGATAACCTAACAGACCATGACCAAGATCATCTTCAGCTTTTTCCTTACCCTAGCCTTATTCTCCTGTGACAGCAAAAACACTACCTCTAAAAAGCCTCAAGAGAAAAGCAAACAGGCCATTGCCAATGAAAGCATAGCCCAGTTGCAAGGCCTTTGGATTTCCGAGCCATATCTGAAGGACATCGAGACCAGCAAATCCATTTACAGCAGCAGAGATTACCGCACCAAAGTCCAAGGATTTACACTTGACGAAAAGAATTTGCGGACCGACTCGGCGTTTTTAGAAGGGTTTACCCCACACGAAATTGGCTACAGCAGCCCCATTAAATACGACAGTGTTAAGGGTAAGTTTGTAAATGACCTGACTCGGCTTTCGGAGTTTCCCACTTTTCTGGACCCTTTTGAACTGGACTACGATGGAAACAAACATTTAAAAATGTATTTCCCCAAGACCAAATCTTTTGATGAATACCGGAAAATGGACACGGACTTACAAGCAGAATTGAGGAAGATATTGATTGCAGGAAAATACAAAACCACCACGAAACCTGTCGAAATCCAGTTCGACAATGATGGCAAAGTCTACAACTTTAAAGACTTCAAATACTACGAATTGATCACCGACTTCGGAGAAGGGATCGAGTACGATGCCATTATTTTCTTTAAAACATTAGACGGGGGCAATTGGGTTGATGGCGAAATTTACCATTTTAAAGTTGTTCCCAGTGGTCTACAATTGCAGTTGCTGAAACCGAACTGGGAGACCATGGAACATGTAATTAGCAAGGAGATACTTGCTCTGCAACGGAAATAGCGGTAGAAGCTGGCAGGAACCGCAGTGTATTTTGGCTTAAATCCCAAAATACAAATTCGAATACACCTCCATCATCACTCCCTTGCGCACTTCATCCAATTCTGTGAGGTGTGAAGGCAAGTGTTTTTCGATGGCGCCCGCAGCCTGCAGTTTTTGCTTCCAGGTTTTTTCCAGGGCAGTCAGGGTGTAGCTGTTGCGGGGGCAGATTTTGCTGCTGAGTGCAATTGCTTCGTCCAGTAATTCAGCGATGGGCTCAAAAGCGTTGTCGCTGACTTCGATGTTTTCCAGTTCCTGGTAAACGTCGGTTAAGGTTTTTTTGGTTATGCCGTACACGGTATCACGTTAAGCGACATTTAATTAGCACATAGAATCAGAGGACACAAATAGGAGTCATCGCGAGTTTTCAAAATAAATCCAAAGCGACATAATTTTCACAAAGAAAACACAAAGAAACACAGAGGACACAAAGTTAGATGTTGACAAGGTAATTCTTCAGAAATAAAACTATGTCAAC
>JAAFHQ010000652.1 GCA_013298445.1 Chitinophagales bacterium
AGGGCAAGCGCTTTTCTTTCCTGCGCTAGTTTATGTTTAATCGGCCCCATTTTATTCAATTTTACAAAAGAAAAACCATTCTCCATGTAACGCCGATTGAAGCTGGCGATTCTACCCGTTACAGCGATGGCAAGTAGATAAAACCAGCTCCAGCTTGTACTCGTCAATGTTTCAACCAATAAAGATTGCAGCAGGTAAAAAATGGGCAAAGCCAACAAGCCAAGGCATAGCTCCACCGTTGTTTTGTAGCCAATGTGCAAATCCAATTTGCGAACGGCAAAGCGACACAAGGCGATCAGCGGCCAATGGTTCAACCAGGCAAAAGCCCAGATGGGGGCCAATAGCCAAAATTTCAATTGCTTGCGCAGGCGCGCCGAACGCCCGATTTGCTGCAAAAACACTGCCCCCGAACGCACCTGAGTTGATTTTAGCGCCAGGGCATAATTTTTCACCTGCAAAACAAAGCTGTCGTAAGCCTCTGGGTGCTCAATGGCATAATTGCGCAGGTGAAGCAAAAGGGCCTTACTGCGCTGAAAAAAAGTGGGTAGCGGTAATGGAGCCTCATCGCGCAGAATGTCTTCCAACACATACAACAATTGATCCTCTTCCTCGTCTTTGACATTGAGGAGCAAGTCCTGCATGCGTTTTTCCAGGAGTGCCGTCAAATTACGAACGGTGCTCTGATGGTCGTGAGTATTGGCTTCTTCAAAATCCTGGAGGGTAATGGGTTCGCCAGCTTGGATCAACATTTCACTGCCAAACTGCTCCCGGTCACCATAATAAGTATAGCCTAGTGGAAGAATCTGCAATCCCAATTGAAAATCCTGTTGCATTTCTGCGCTCAGACTGATGCGAGCAGTACCTGTTTTAAGCGGTAATAAATTGCGATCCAGCTCATTTCCGCCATCGGGAGCAATAAACAGGTTTCTCCCAGCCAAAAGGTGATCAATAGCCTGGCGGAAAGAATCGTCGTTGTTGACGGGACCTCCACCGTTATCTTTGCGTCTTTCAAGGGGGATACAAAATAAAAAACGCAGGATTTTACCCACCCAATCGGGTTTAAACAAACGGGCCATGGCTAAAAAATACACCGGCTGGTTGACCCAAATGGCGCCATTTAACGCATCCATCAAAGTGTTGGGGTGATTGCCCGTAATAATGGTAGGGCCCTTGATCCTCAGTTTTCTTTTTCCAGAAAATGCGATTCGGGGATAATACACATGGACAACTACCTTGACCAGTGCTTTTAATAGGGCATACACAATACGTTGTAAAGGACTCACGATGTAGCGATTTGGGTAAAATAAGTGCTTATACTTTAAAGTTGAGCAAATAATTTTGAATCATTTGATCAAATTGAGGCCCTTCATTGAATAAAAATTCCACCTGAATGGGCAGTACAAAGATGGGCATATCTTCCTTGAGTATGTATTCCCGGTGAGCCTCCAGCCGCATGGCGTCTTTTTCAGTAGTCAGAATCAATTTGTTGGGCGATTTGATGCGCAAAAATTGTGCACGAATGTCCATCAAATCTTCATTCGAAAAATTGTGGTGGTCGGCATATTCCTGGCTGGTTACCGTCGCAACCATGGGATTGAGGTAGGACATCAAATAATCCGTACCTGCAATGGCACTCAGCAATTGTAAGTCGGTATCCTTATCCAGGATTTTTTGGTACCCTGGGTTAAAAATATAATAAGGATCACCATAAGTGTACTGGGTAAAAAAGACTTTTTGATGCGCGAGTGGTTTTAGTTTTTCGAGCATTTGATGTTTTTGCTCGATTGTCAAATCAGCGGGGCATTTGCTTACGATCAGCACATCCGCCCGCCGGTAGGCAGATCTCCATTCGCGCAAACGGCCGGAGGGCATTAAAAAGTCCTCAAAAAATGGCCGGGCGTACTCGGTCAGCATGATGTTCAGCCCAGGGATTACTGCGCGATGCTGGAATGCATCGTCAAGCAAAATGGCCTGTAACGCTGGATGTCGGCCTACCATCTGGGGAATGCCGTATGCCCGGTTTTCACAAACCGAAACGGCAACGTCCGGGAATTTACGCCGAAACTGCAAGGGCTCATCCCCTACTTCACTGGCACTGTGATCGGCTTCCACATCCAGGTAACCCGAGGTGTTGCGTTTGTAACCCCGACTGAGGGTACCCACTTCGATGTAATCGTGCAGCAGTTGCAAGAGGTATTCAATGTGCGGAGTTTTGCCGGCTCCACCAACGGATAGATTGCCGACCGAAATAACGGGCAGGTTGAACTTGACCGAACGAATCAGTCCAGAGTTGTAAAAACTGTTGCGTACACTGATGCCAATGCCGTACAGGAAGGACAGAGGTGCGAGCAGGAGTTTGACGATGATGTTGTCGAGCATGAGTTATTTTCCAAATACTTGATGTGCAGGGATTTGAAAGTCGGCCAGAACGGGGGCTGCCGAGCAGATATCGCTGTCGCTGCAATGTGCTTAGTAACAAAAATACTTCTTTCGCTTAAAAAACGTATTTTTGTATAGAACAGTTTCGATCACCACGAAATTTTAGGCTATGGCTAGTGTACAAGCATCACCTCCAAAATTGAATCCAGAACAAATCCTGGAACAAATGGGGCAGCTTGCTTTGAGTGATCTTGAGCAAGTAATGAACAAAGGATATTATCTGCTTGCAGAAAAAAAAGCGCCTCATTTGTCGAAGCGGGAAACGGAGTTGTTTACCATAATTAATCAAGGTTTTTCTGATGAGTTCTATCTTAGGTACAAAAGTTTGTCTGAAAAGTTACCTTCAGAAAATTTCACACCTGATGAACGTGAAGAGTTTATTTCTCTTAATGACAAAATGGAGGAGCGTAGTGCCGAACGGTTACTTGCTTTGGTAGAGTTAGCGGAACTTCGCCAAACTACAGTCGAAGAATTGGCTAATCAGTTAGGAATATCAGCTGCTACAGTCTATGGCTCAAGAATACATTAGTTTAGCCTTAAAGAACTTGGTCATTGCACGTGCAGGTGGACGATGCGAATACTGTAAAAGCCCAGCAGAGTTTGCAACACAGTCCTTCACAATAGAGCATATTCTTGCTTATTCAAAAGGTGGCTCTGGTGTCGAAGACAATCTCGCACTTGCATGCGGTGGTTGTAATGCCCACAAATCGGATCGGACAGAAGCCATTGATCCTTTAGATGGCTCAACAGTAAAGTTATTCAATCCAAGATTAGATAAATGGAATGATCACTTTGAATGGAGTGAAAATTTCAGTGAAATCATTGGAAAAACGCCAGTAGGCCGAGCGATGATTGACACATTAAGAATGAACAGGTCTGGTTTAAAGAATCTTCGATTGGCTTTAGTGAGCTATCGAAAACATCCACCTCAACAATCAGAATAATGAGTAAAATTTTTCGACATTATTTGGTGCTGCTAATTGCTTTTAGCTCACTACAGGTTGCTTCCGCCCAAACCTCCATCCTCGACTCCGGTGGCCCCCTCAGCCCTGAACAAGCCGCCTACGACGTCACTTTTTACGACCTCAGCGTGAGCATCAAGCCGGAAACCCGCGAAATTGACGGCCAGGTCGTTGTACGTGCCAAGGTGGTTCATCCGATGAATCAATTGGTACTGGATTTGGACACCTTGCTAAACGTTCAGGAAATCTGGGATTTATCCAATCCGAAAAAGCCGGTTGTTGCACCTTTTGTGCGCAAAGTTGGCCAAATCTGGATCGACCTCGGCTTTACCCGCCAGGCAGGCGAACAAGTCCAGGTACGCATCCTCTACGGCGGCAAGCCCCGCGTGGCCGCCCGTGCCCCCTGGGACGGTGGCTTTACTTGGGCGACCACCAAAGCAGGCGCACCCTGGATCACCACCACTTGCCAGGGCGAAGGCGCTGATCTCTGGTGGCCCTGCAAAGACCACGTATCCGACGAGCCGGATTCCATGGCCTTCAATGTGCGGGTCCCCGAGCCCCTGGTGGCAGCCTGCAATGGCCGTTTGCGCAGCACCAGCAAACACAAAGACGGCACCCAAACTTTCCACTGGTACATCTCTACTCCCATCAACATTTACAACGTAGCGCTCAACCTTGCGCCTTACCGCAGCATCGAAGGGCCCTACAAAAGTGTAACCGGGGAAACCTTCCCAGTGGTGTTTT
>JAAFHQ010000653.1 GCA_013298445.1 Chitinophagales bacterium
CATACCGGGTGATTCGTTCGCCTTTTTTATAAGTTTGGGTACTGATGGGTTCGCGGCGTTCGCCCGTTTGGGGGCCGTAGGTATATGCTTTGCCTGGCCCGATGTAATCGTACATGGAATACCGAATGCCGTATTGTAAGGTGAAGTTTTTGCCCAGTTTTTGCTCATTCCCAAAATATGCCGCGTATTCGATGGCGTATTTGCTATCCTGTCCGATGACGCGGGTTTCGCCGCCCGAAATGGCTTCGGCCTTACCCGGCTGGAAGGTGTAATAAATCATTTGCCCACCAAAAGAGATTTTGTTGCGGGAATTGAGGAAGTAGGTGAAGTCGGGTTTGAAGCTGTAATTTTTGATGTTGGAATTCCAGCGGAAAGCATCCTGGGGATTCGGTTCTTTCAAATCAGATTGTAGTCGATAATCGTAATTGCTGAAAAAAGCGGTGGCGTTGAGGAAGAGTTTGTCGCTGAAAATGTGGTTCCAGCGCGCCGAACCTGTCGTATTTCCCCAATCAAAGCCAAAATCGGCACCAAAAACATCCCGTCCAAAATAGCCAGAAAGGAAAACGGTGTTTTTATCATCGATGCGGTAATTGGCTTTGGCCGTAAGATCGTAAAAGTAAAAACGGCTGCCCTTGAGGTCGCCATTCAAAAAGGGTTTGGCCAGTACGTCGATATAGGAACGCCGCCCCGCTACAATAAAAGAGCCCTTGTCTTTGATGATGGGCATTTCCAGCGCCAAACGGCTAAAGATGGTGCCAATGCCCCCAGCTGCGGAGAATTTTTTGGAATTCCCCTCCTTCATGCGTACATCCAGGATGGACGAGGCGCGGCCCCCGTACTCAGCAGGAATACCTCCTTTGATGAGTTTGACATCTTTTACCGCGTCCGGGTTGAACACCGAAAAGAAACCAAAAAGATGGGAAGAGTTGAACACTGGTGCTTCGTCCAGAAGAACCAGGTTTTGGTCAATATTGCCTCCGCGCACGTTGAAACCCGTCGCCCCCTCTCCTACCGTGGTCACCCCCGGCAAAAACTGGATGCTGCGGATCACGTCCACTTCGCCCAACAAAGCGGGCATTTTTTGGATGGTGCGCATGTCCACTTTGTTGACCGACATTTCGATGCTGCGCACATTAGCGTCGACCCGCTCGGAACTGATTGTGACAGTTTCCAGCACCAGGGCGCTTTCTTTCAGCTCCAGATCGAGCTTGACATTGGCATTTTCGAGCACGACCTGGCGCTTTTCTTCCAGGTAACTGACGTAAGAATAGCTGATGTCGTAGGTGCCTCGGGGCAAGGTAATCGAGTAAAAGCCATAATCATTGGTGGTGACGCCTTCACCCAGCGTCGGCACAAAAACTGTGGCGCCGATGAGGGCCTCCCCATTTTTGGCGTCCTTCACATAACCGCTGATGGTGAGTTTTTCCTGAGCAGCAACATGGCCAATGCTCATCGAAACCACCAGCAACGCAAGTAGTAGTTTGTACATAAAATTTGGGTTTTTTTAGATCCTTTCAGGTCCAGACAAGGTATGAACAGTCATTTGAAGAGATAAGTTTACTCGACCAAAGGTTGTAAAGTGTGGAAGGAAAGAACATTAAATTTGATAGCCTGAAGCGCTTTTAACGTATCGTCGCTTTTCCTCTGCTCAATTGTTATCCTCGGTAATCGTTCTTGGTTTGTCGATTATCCCGTTTGTTTTCCATGATTTTGCCTTAAATTTACTCAACTCCAAATCAAAAAACCATTAACTCATTCAGTATGGACCTTAGCCCTGTTGATCCCAAGGACAGCTCAGCTGCCGAAGAACCCCGGGAATTGTGCAGCAATTGTGGCAAAAAGATGGCCAAAAAAGGGAAATTTTGCCCCCATTGTGGTCAAAAACGTTTTGAGGGGCGCATTCCTTTGAAGGCTTTGACTGGCAAGTTTTTTTACAAACTGACCAATCTGGACAGCAAGCTATTGCGCATGATGTGGCGCTTGTTGATTCCTGCTCAGGTTAGCCTGGATTATTTTTCGGGAAAAATCAAACAATACCCCCATCCTTTCCAGTTTTTCTTCGTGGTCATGTTTTTCTTTTTGTTGGCGTACAACAAGCTCAATACTACTGGTGATACTGGCATTAATTTTAGTTTTTCAGCAGAAAACAAGGATATCAATTTAGGAGGTAAAACCGAAACCAATAGCCCAGCTAAAGAGTCTGATTTTTATTTTTTATTGCAACGTTACGTCTTCTCCAATCAAATCAGGGAAGGTTTTGATTCTTTGCCTCCCCGGCTAAAAACGCCCGCGGTGAATGAATCCTTAAACATCATTCTGGAAAAAACCAATGGCCATTGGACCCGTCAGTTGGATAGTTTGTTCAGTAAAGAAAAATCCAGGGACAGTCTCGGACTTAACTTTGGCACCAGGGTCATGCGCATTGCGTATAAAGACATTGTGGAATATAGCCCTGACGAACTCGTTGAACGGTATAAAGTAAAGGACTGGCTAGGCAAAACTCTCCTCCGCCAAGGGGTTCGCTCCATAATGAGCCCTCAAGACTTGATCAATGCCTTCATCGGCAGTTTTTCCTGGACCATTTTGGCTTTGATCATTGTGATGGCCGGAATGATGCATTTGTTTTACTGGCCGCAAAAACGGTACTATGTCGAGCATTTCATCGTATTGATGCACTGGCATTCGGGGGCCTTACTGATACTTACTGTGACCTTGATCTGGAACTATTTTCTTCCTTTAGGCGAATATTGGGGCTTCATTATTCTAGGGATTTTTGCCTTTTTATGGTTCACCATGAAGCGTTTTTATCGGCAAAACTGGTTCTGGACTACATTTAAATGGTTCTGGTTTAGCTTATTCTATTTGATCGGCTTTGCGATTCTTTTTTCAATTGGCCTTTTGGTGGTGTTTACATTTTTTTAACAAAATTTTTAGAATCGATTTTGCGACCCGTTTTTAACATAGCTGTCTAATGGTCAAATTGCGGATGAGACCGCGAGAAAAGTTGAGGGGTTGAGCAATTTAGAGGTGCCAGTGTCTAAGTCACTGCGGTATCCTAAACCACTCAACTTCTCAACTCCTCAACTAAAATTTATCACCTAAAACCTGACTGTTATGTTTGCTTTCAAAACCTGGAGCCGCCTGGCTTCCGTAATGGCTATTTTGTCGATTGCTCTGGCGAGCACTTCTTGTGAATTGTTTGACAAGGACGACGATAAAGACGAAGACAGCGTCAAAGCCAAAATCGTAGGAACCTGGCAATTAAAGTCCCTGACTTGTGATCCCGCCATCGATTGGTTTGGTACAACGGTAACCAACGTATTTGCACAGTTGCCCGCTTGTATCAAAGACGACCTGGTGATTATCCAAAACAACAACACTTACTTGGAAGATGAAGGCACTTCAAAATGCCAAAACAGCGATCCTCAAACGGTAACGGGTACCTGGGCCCTCAATCCAGCTCAAACCATCCTGTCGGTAAGTAGAGATGGCGACACCGAAAGTTGGAACCTGAGCAACTTGGGCAAAAGTGAATTCACCGCTGAGTACGAGATTGAGGATGGCGGCGTGACTTATACTTTCAAAGCTGTTTATGTGAAGAAGTAGACTTTATGAACCCAAGGTTACTTGGTCATAACGGAGTCTTTTGGGGCTGCTTTTCGGCTATTTTTTCGTCCGTAGCGCTGCTACGCACTCAAAAATGAGCCTCAATCAGCCCCAAAATCCTTCCGTTCTGCCTCAAGCACCTTGGGTTCATAAAGTCTAAATTTTTGTTTTAATGGTAATTTGTTGAAGCGCTGCCGGGTCGAGGGGATCCGGGGCGCTTCTTTGTTTTTACTTTACGTTTACTAAACTTTAAAAGTTTAGTAAACGTAAATCCGCAACGCAATCCTTTATTTAAGCTTCCCCCCATTGCTTGGTGTACTTGAGTATTTTATTGAACAACAATCTTTCATCAATGGGTTTGGAGAGGTAATCATTCATGCCAAGGGCGCGGCATTTTTCCACATTTACGGTAGTCACATCAGCGGTGACTGCGATAATGGGGGTTTGAATGTTCAGTACCTCGCGGATGTACGTGGTAGCATCAAAGCCATTCATTTCCGGCATTTTTAAATCCATTAAAATTACATCGTACTGGTT
>JAAFHQ010000654.1 GCA_013298445.1 Chitinophagales bacterium
TTGTGCCTTAGTGGCCATATTTATCTTATCACGCCGAAGGCGGGATGAAAATCCGTGTAAATCCGCTTCATCCGTGTCATCCGTGCTGCTATTAATGTCGCTTTGGTATCGATCGAAATCACCACACCAGCGTCGCCACTGCTCCCGCCGCCAGCGTATGTGTAAAACCCTTCGCACCAGCATTCACTCTAAAAGTCTCTTCTTTACCACTGTCATTCACGACCAACAGCACCGTTTTGCCATCCGGGTTTTTAAAAGCCACATTCGCCAGGGATAGGGTATTGTTCGAATAAATTCGTTTTGCTCCCGGTTTTACGAATTTTGAAGCATGAGCCAAGATGTAGTAGGCTGGATTGCGGGTGACCTTATCCTGATCCAGCGTAATGGAGCCCAAACATTCGGTGCAACCCCCATCCGTATGTGGGTTCTGTTGGGGATCGGCGGCGAGGTTCCATTCCAGCACCGTTTTGGCCCAATTGCGGGGCCCACCAATCATTAGGTTTTTGATGTGCCATTTGAGGTCACCCTCCATGTTGCCGGGCGCACCGATCCACTGCTCGGTGAAGTAGAGGTTTTTATCAGGGTGGGCCGCATGTACTTCCGATAGCGCCTCAATGGGGCCACCATACAAGTGAAAAGCCGAGCCATCGATGAATTTTTTAGCCGCCGGATCATTCAAAATGGCAATGGGGTAATCCGGGCGATCCGCATTGTGGTCGTAGATGATGATTTTGGTTTTGATGCCGTTTTTGACAAAAGCCGGGCCCAGGTGGTTTTTGACAAAATTCGCCTGTTCGTGAGGGTACATCAGCAAAGAGGGGTTGTTGCCGGGATGCAAGGGTTCGTTTTGAACGGTGAGTGCGTCGATGGCAATGCCTTCAGTTTGCATGGCCTTGATGTATTTGACCAGGTAAAGGGCGTAGGCTGCATAGTATTCAGGCTTGAGGCTTCCCCCTTTGGAGTTGCCATTGGTTTTCATCCAGGTGGGCGGCGACCAGGGAGAGCCCATAATTTTGATGGCCGGGTTGACGCGCAGGATTTCTTTGAGCATCGGCAAAAAGTCTTTGCGCTCGGGCTCCAGACTGAATTTTTGCAGGAGCGGATCCGTTTGTCCCACCGGCAAATCATTGTAGGAAAAAACATCATCGCTCAAATCCGAAGCCCCCACACTGATGCGCAAGTAGCTGATGCCAATGCTGCCGGGGGCTTTGGGATCGAATAATTCTTTGAGTAAGGCCGTACGTTTTTCGACACTCATTTTAGCCAACAGCTGGGTGCTGCCCCCGGTGAGCGTGCAGCCAAAACCATCCATGGACTGATAAATTTTGAGGCCGTCGATAAAAATGGTGGGCAAGGTTTCGCTACCCTGAGCTGGGCTAGTCGCAATGGTGGATTGTTGTAAAAATTGTTGACTGGCTGGGTGAGTGGTCCAGCATTGAATTTGAGCTTGCAGGCTAAGCGTGAAGAGCAACGCTATGCCACTCAGTGTTTGGTATCTGATGCGCATTTAGGTAGGTTTTAAACAACAAGTGTAAGGAAAAAACAGTAGACTTTATGAATACTGACTAGGCTTGCTTTTTACCAAAATTTGCATTGATAAAAAACACCCCGGTTAGCATAATCACCGCAGCGATGAGGGAGCGGGTGGTCACTTGTTCGTTGTTCAAACTCCAGCCAAGGAACATGGCCACGACAGGGTTGACGTAATTGGTAGTAGCTACTTTTTCAGGTGAAACTTTGGTCAACAAGTAATTAAAGGCCGAAAAAGCGATCAAAGAGCCCATCACAATCAGGTAAAAGAAGGAAAAAATACCCTGGGCGGTCAGGTTTTCCCAATCAAATTGCTTGTAATCGCCAAAAATCAAACTCATGATCAGCAACCAAATGCCCCCACAGGTCATTTGCATACCTGCCGATTGCATTTTGGACTTGGGTAAATTGGCCTGGCCGATGTAAATAGAAGCATAACCCCAAGCGAAAAGCGACATCGCAATGACGCCCACACCAATAAGGGTGTCGCGATCTGCCGAAATTTGGGGCTGCCCAACCAACAAAAACATTCCCACTACGCCCAAAGCAACGCCCAGCAAGCTATGCAATTGTGGGCTTTTGCCCCGCATCACCCACAAAAGCAGCACTACAATCAGGGGTTCAAAGGATACCAAAAGGGCGGCCATACCACTGTCCACCCATTGTTCGGCCCACACCACCAAACCAGTACCCAACGCCATAAACATCAGACCGATCCAAGCGGCATTTTTCCATTGCGCCAGGGTTGGCAAGGGGATTTTTCGCAAGGCGGCAACGCCAAACAAGAGCAGTCCCGCCGTCAAAAAGCGAGTGCCCGACATCAAAAAAGGTGGAATTTCGAGGATGGCCAGGTAGTTGACCAAATAGGTAGAGCCCCACACGAGGTATACCGTGGCAAAGGCAGCAATAATGAGGTAGCGTTCGCGCATGAGTTGATGGTCAGCCCGGGAGTTTATTCCTGGGTTGGGGCACAAAGATCATTAAAAACCAGGAAATTGTTAATTGACTTTGGGAATGATCTTTGTGCCCTACAAACAGGTCGGAGCAGGGACCCGAAAAGGAAGCATTATTTCATTGCTGAAACTTGTTCTTTTTTGGGTTTGGCACTTGGCATAGCGGAGGTAGCTACTTTTACTGGAGCTTTGGTGGGGGCAGGTTTGATGCCTTCACAAATGTACTCCAATCTTTCTACCAGGCCATTGTACTCTTTTTCCAGCGCTGGTTTTTGAGCAGAGTTATTCGCTTTGGCTTCTGCCTTAGTCTGGAAATTGTCCCAATCTTTTTTCAAAGTTTGGTATTCTTCCGAAGCACTGGAAGCATTTGGTTTTTCTGGTTGGTTAGATTCTTGGGCCAGGACAAAATTCATAGAAATGGCCATTGCCAGCAGGGTTGAAAATCCAAATTTGATTTTGCGTTTCATGTTATCAGGGATTGCGATAAAAATTAAATTTGGGTCTAGGACTGATTTATGTGTTTAGATCCTCAAATACAACGCAAAAGTGCCCCCTTCTGATCGACAAAAACAATGGCCGGACCCAAATGGTCGACCGAAGCTCGATTTGGCATCGACGAAATACTTGTAAATATCGACCAAGGACATTAACTATCCGACGAAGGTCTTTTTTTGATCGAAAAGAGGTTTTGTTCTGCCTTCCTTATATTATTAGGCATTTGGTTAGGTTTGTAAACCAATTTAGGGAGTAAATTTTGAAAGGAGGCAAGGCGCGAAATTTAATTTTGTAGATTCTTGAATGGATTAGCGCATTGGACTACAAAATATCCGGTATATTTGCGCCTTGAAAACTAGTTACAACCCCGAAATCACCAAATACCATCGTTCATGGACCATCGAAGTCATTCGATTACTACATTAGCTGCACTTACTGGTGTACTCACTTACCTCACTCCGATTGGGTGGGTATTGGCTTTTGTGATTCATATTATCCGCAAGGAAGAGTATCCCGCTTTTCATCTTCGGCAAGCAGGAGGGATTTATCTAACCTTGGCCATATTGTTGTTCTTGAGTACCATCCCTTACCTGGGCTTTTTGCTTTGGTTGCTTGGCTTGATTCTCTGCTTCTTCCTGTGGGTAGTTGGGTTTATGGGAGCTGTACAAAGTTACCGAACCATTATTCCATACTTTGGACCTTACTTTCAAAGTTGGTTCAACATCAGTCGTTTGTTGGGTGGGTATGCTGACGAGGATTAAGCACTAAAGTAGGCCGCTCAATTTTCGGATGACGTAACTGGCCATATGGATGCCAAACAAGGCTGGCAGGTAGGAAATGGTGCCGTAGTAGGACTTTTTGTAGGAACTACCAGAAGTGAGTTGTAAGGAATTGGGCATTACGAGCTCGCTTGAAAACACTACTGGGAAGCCCTTTTTGATGCCTCTCTGGCGCAAAAACTTGCGGGTTTGTTGGGCAAAAGGGCAGTTGTAAGATCGAAAAACGTCGTCAATTTTTACTTTAGATGGATCTACCCGTCCACCTGCCCCCATCGAGCTAATCAGGTTCACCTTCGCATCCAAGCATTGCACCAAAAGGTTAATTTTGGGTTGGAAACTGTCAATACAATCCAAGACATAATCGAAGCCATCGCGAACCAGCTCT
>JAAFHQ010000655.1 GCA_013298445.1 Chitinophagales bacterium
TTCAGCGATGTCTTTTTCAAAGTACAGGTAAAAATATACCGCAAATCCAAAATCAGTCGCGTCTGTTGAAACCAACCTGTAGCCTTTTTGTGCATATTCATCCAATTTGGCTTGAATATCACTTGTTGAATCTTTCAGGATGTGTTCCTTATCCAGCGACAGTTTTGAATAATAAATGAGTGATTCGAGTTTGTACTCTTTCATTTTTGTGTTTTAAGTTATGGATTAAGAATGGTGAAATGTAAATAAGGCTACTTCGACGCAGCTCCTTGATACAACAGTTTTTTCTTGCTGTTCTCCAAGGAATACATACCCTTCGACAGTTTCAGTAGGTACATTTTGTTTTTCCAGGTGCCCGCATCACCCTTGCCTACTTTGGGTAGTACTACGGCTTTTTCGCCGGGTAAAAAAAGCTCGACCTTGGCATCTTCTTTCATCGAT
The DNA here is from genome assembly GCA_013298445.1 of Chitinophagales bacterium. Taxonomy (GTDB): domain Bacteria; phylum Bacteroidota; class Bacteroidia; order Chitinophagales; family Saprospiraceae; genus Haliscomenobacter. The sequence goes on from JAAFHQ010000655.1 coordinate 442, forward strand.
TTAAAAACGATAAAGGCAGAAGTGGTCTGGTTCAAATCCTTGGCTTGAGGATCGAGGCGGATACCTATTTCAAAAAGGCGGATACACTCGCCGCGCAATTCCGACCATTGGTAACCTGCGGAACCAATGCAGCCGTGTTTGTCTCTATCTCCACCCACAGTTGGAGTCCCATCTGGTTTCTGGCCATTACAAGTGTTCAATAAGAGGAACATGAACAAGGCAAAAAGGGTAAATCTGCTTGACATTAGTTATGAATTTTTGGTTAATCGGGAGTTACTCCGTTCTTGTAGTCACTTGTTGCATCCAGGTTTTGTTTTTGCTTCAGTCCAATTTAAGCCATTTTAGCTTTTCTTCCAACTCAACTTTAAGCCACCATAATAAGTAGCCTGCGCCACTCCCGGTTCATAAAAACGATTGCCCACCGCGTTGAGCAGAATATTCCCGGTGTACTCCGTTCCAAAAATATTATTGATGCCCGCAAAAGGTTCAATTCGCCACTGTTTGCCCAAATGGAAGGCATGCCCTACGCGCATCGACGCCAAAGTAGACCCTGCTGCAGTTGCACTATTGGCATCATTTACAAACACTTTGCTGATGCTACGCGCCTGAGCTGCAATAAAAAAACCAGAACGATGCGCCCACTGCAAAATGCTGAACAAATGATGTTTGGGCACTGCCGGTTGGGCATTGCCGGCGAAACTAGTGCCATTGGCGGTATAATCCTGGTAGCTGAAGTCGGAATAAGTGTAGTTGAGGGTCAGGTACAATCCTTCCTCCAGGCGCAAATTGAGCGCGGCTTCAATCCCTCTGCGGAGAGATTTACCGGCATTGCGGAAAAAAGTTCGCCCAGGAGCAGTAGCCAGTTGGTAAGGCACCAATTCGTCTTGTAAGTTGATTTGAAAAAGGGCAAGGTCGAGTCCCAGGCGGTCGTTGATCAGGAACTTGGAACCCAGTTCGTAATTCAGCGAACGTTGTGGTTTTAAATCGGGGTTGAAGCCACCCAAATTATTGGGGTTCGCAGATAATTCAGTGAGGGTAGGGGTTTCAAAATTGCTGGCCACATTGGCATAAATATTGGCCCATTTGTTGGCTACAAAAACGGCACCAACGCTGGGATTGAAGCGGTCAAAATTTTGTTCTCCGCTTTGATTGCCATCGCTTAAAAATGCATCATCGGAGCTGAGGCGCAGGGCATCATAACGAGTTGCTGCAGTGAGCGTCAGCTTTTTTCCCAGCGCCAATTCATTCAACCAAAAAGCTCCGGTGCTGCGGAATTTTTCAATTTGATCAAAAGTTTGATTGCCTCTTTTGCCATTGTCGTTGTTGTAGCGTTGGCGGTCATCCTGTTGGTCATTCCACTCCAAACCCACTTGTGAGCGGTACGGGCCACTGGTGTAGGCATAGGTGATGCCCACGCCGCCAAAACTACGCTGAAATTCTACCCAGCCGCCACCCTGGAAGGCCAAACGATTGGCAAAATCCCGATTGGTCAAAAAAGTCCGGGCACTGAGGCTATGTTTTGCCGAAAATTGTTTTTCAAAAACGAGCCCTATTCGTCCCTGCGCTACTTCTTCCCCCGCATTAAATTGTACATTGGCCGCCCGCGCCTGACGGCGATCTGCGCTGACTTGTTCGCTGGTGAGTCCGCCAGCATCCTCGGCATAAGGGCTCTTACCGTAGTTCAACAGCAGCGAAAGCCTGGTGTTGTCACTCAGCTGGTAACGCAGCTTGAGGTTCAGGGTGGTTTGCTGCATGGCACTTTGGGCGCGGTAACCTTCCATGCGGTTTTGGGAAGCACTGGCAAAAACGCCCAGTTTACCCGCCATAAAACCCGTTTTTACCTGATAACGCTGGAATCCAAAACTACCTAAAATGGCCTGGCTTTCGGCAAAAGCCTTTTTGCTGGGTTCCTCAGTAGAAAAATTGAGCACTCCACCAGAAGCGTTGCCGTACAAACCCGCCGAAGCCCCACGCAGCAATTCCATTCGTTGCAATGCCCCTGCATCCACGTTGTCTACATCGGCCTGCCCATCAGGCGTAGATTCGGGCAAGCCATCCACAAACAGGCGAATACCCCGAATGCCAAAAGCTGCGCGCGCGCCAAAACCACGAATGGAAATGCGCAAATCCTGCGAAAAGTTATCCGGATTGAGGGTAAAAACACCCGGCACGGCAACGAGCGATTCATTGAGGGACAATTGTGCCTGAGCCCGTTGGATCTGACTTTTGTTCAGCACACTGATGGCAAAAGGCAAGCGGTTGTATTGGGCCTCAAAGCGGGAAGCGCTCACGGTGATGGGCGCAATATCCAGGGTGCGTAAGGTGTCTTGGGGAGTTTGTTCTTGAGCAAAAAGGCAAAAATGCAGGCTTGCGAACAGTAGTAGGAGGCAATAGCGCATGGCAATGTGAATTGTGGGTGATAGAGGATAAACAAAGATAGCAGACTTTGTTTACAACTTTTCACCCTTAATCAATACCGCGGATTGAATAGACTGCTCCTTCAAGTGCAAAAACTGCTTGCGGGTTTCATCCTGCATGTACCCTTGAAAGTCTAGCTCGGAATTAAATTCCACCAAATGAATTTCATAGGGTTTTTCCATGTGCAGTTCGATGTAATCCGCTGTATTACCAGGCCGTAAGCGAAACAACAAACGTCCGTTGTAACGAGGAATACCGGGCAGCGCGATGGCTTCGAATTCGTCAAAAATGGCCTCCTGGCCGGGTTTGAGATAGATGAGTTGGGTGATGTAGAGCATGGTAGTTTTTTAGCGATGAGCTTTTACCTGACTTCCCTTCGGTGTGTCTTAAGTGCCTGAGGTTTCTTAGGTGGTGAAATAATATCCTGCTTCGCAGGTTTTTTCTTTTTTCACAACCTAAGAAACCTCAGGCACTTAAGATACACCGAAGCTGGCTGCTGATGGCTATTTCGCATTGTATTTCTTCAAAATCGGCAACACCTTATCCAGCGGAATCGCCTCAATTTTATGGCCATCTTTGCCCTCGGTGGTGGTGGCCATGAATAGCGAGTTGAGAATGGCTTCTTCGGTGGCTTCGATGGCGGCCATGAATAGACCGGACATGGCGTCGTTGCGCAGTACGGTTACGGTTTGGGTCAGGTCTTTGGATTCGTGTTTGACTCTTATTTCAGGAGCGGTGCTGAAAGCAATGACGTAGTCGCCGCTGCCATTGGAAGCAATGCCCCCCGTTTTACCCAGGCCTAAAAAAGCACGTTTGGCGAGGCGCTCCAGATTGCGGCTATCTAGCGGGGCGTCGGTGGCTACGACGATCATGCAAGAGCCGTCGGCTTTGTCTTTGAAGTATTCGCTGAGGTAGTATTGTTTCAGTTCTTTGCCTACAGGGGCGCCATTGATTTCCAGGACGCCACCGAAATTGGTTTGTACCAGCACACCCAGGGTATACCCACCCAATTCAGCTGGAAATTTCCGCGAGGCCGTGCCAATTCCTCCTTTAAAATTGAAACAAACGGTGCCTGTTCCTGCTCCCACACAACCCTCGGCAACTGGGCCTGATTGGGCATTTTTCAAGGCTTCCCAAACATGCTCCTTACGCAGGTGTCGCCCCCGGATGTCGTTGAGGTAACCATCGTTGGTTTCACCCACCAGCGCATTGACCGACTGGGCTTTTTCATTGCCTGGCTGGTTCAAAGTGTATTCGATGAGGGCATCCATGGC
>JAAFHQ010000656.1 GCA_013298445.1 Chitinophagales bacterium
AATATTTGACAAATACAACCCTGGATTTCCTTTTGACTATGCCTTTGCGGATGCCGAATACGCCAAAAAATTCAAATACACGGCCTTCATCGGCAAGCTTTCCTTGATTGTTTCCATCCTCGCTATTTTTATTTCGTGTTTGGGTTTGTTTGGTTTGGCGTCATTTATGGCCGAGCAACGCACCAAAGAGATTGGCATCCGCAAAGTATTGGGCGCATCGGTGGCCAAACTCTGGCAATCCTTGTCGAAAGACTTTGTGGTTTTGGTACTGATCTCTTGCCTGATCGCGACACCCATTGCTTATTATTTTATGAACGAATGGCTGCAAAAATATACCTACCGCATCGAAATCTCCTGGTGGGTTTTTGCGGTGGCTGTAGTAGGCGCTTTGGTGATCACTTTGCTGACCGTGAGTTATCAGGCAATCAAGGCGGCGCTGGTGAATCCGGTGAAGTCGTTGAAATCGGAGTGATTGGCAAAATCTGGGCAACGCAGCGTAGAGACGCACGGCCGTGCGTCTCTACAATCCGGAATCATCCATCATTTTTTGCGTTGCCACGATTTCACCAATTCCTCTTGACCTTTTCCATTTCTTAACCCAAGTCAATGAATCCGAAACACTGACTCAATACTTTTGTGTCATGAAAAAAACAAGCACAAAAATGCAAGTTGACATGAAAGCAATTGAGTATCTGCAATACGGAGAAGCCACCGTTCTCCAGGTCAGTGAAGTAGCCAAACCCTCTCCAAAGCCCAATGAAGTACTGATCCGAAACCACGCCAGCACCGTTACCGCAGCGGACATCATGATGCGGAACGGCAAGCCGCTGATTGGCCGGCTTTACCTCGGCTTGAACAAACCCAGCAGAACCATCCTGGGCTTTGAATTTGCGGGCGAAGTAGTCGAAGTAGGCGCTGAGGTTACCCTTTTCAAACCTGGCGACAAGGTTTTTGGCGGCACCACTACCCTGGGTTGCTATGCTGAGTATGTCTGTGTAAGTGAGCATGACGTGATCACCACCATGCCCAGCAACATCAGCTACCAAGAGGCCGCTCCGGTGAGCGGAAGTGCCATCACGGTTTTGAATTTTTTGAAGGGCCTGGCCAACATCCAGCCGAACCAGAAAGTGCTGATCAATGGCGCATCGGGTGCCTTGGGTACCTACGCTGTACAAATTGCCAAACATTACGGCGCAGTGGTAACAGGCGTTTGTAGCACAGGAAATGTGGAAATGGTCAAAGCTTTGGGCGCAGATACTGTGATTGATTATACCCAGGAAGACTTCACCAAAAATGGGGTGCAATACGACATCATTTTTGATACGGTTGGCAAGAGGAGTTTTGGGGAATGTAAAAATTCGCTCAGCCAGAACGGGATTTACCTTTCAAGTGTGATTGATTTTTCATTGTTGCTGCACATGATTTGGACCTCGATTTTTGGCAATAAAAAAGCCAAATCTTCTTCAACGGGGATGCTTCCAGTGAAAGAACGTTTGGCCTATTTTCTGGAAATTAAGGAGCTGTTGAAGCTGGGGAAAATAAAAACGGTGATTGACCAGCATTTCCCCTTGTCACAATTGGTGGCGGCGCATCAGTACGTTGAAGAGGGGCACAAAAAAGGGAATTTGGTCATAACGGTTTAAGGCTAAGGCTTCTGATTCAGTCTTTTCCGAATTCTGCTCAAGGACTCCGGCTTTACCCCCAAATAACTCGCCAGTTGGTACTGCGGGATTCGTTGGAACAAATCAGGGCGGGTGTTCAACAACTTTAAATACCGCTGTTCTGGCGAGTCGGTCAGGTAAGCAGTCAAGGCTTGTTTTTGTTCTGCAAAAGCAGCTTCTACCACCGCTCGGGAGATGGTTTCAAAACGGGGAAAACGTTTGAACATTTCCTGGGCCTCGCGCTCATTCCCGATCGACACGGAGGTGTCTTCCACGCAGACCAGGTTGTGGGTGGCCGGACTTGGGGCACTGAAATTGCCCAGAGAAATCACCCATTGTTCCTCGGTGAAAAAGTTGGTGGTTTTTTCTTCACCGTCGATTAAAATGTACTCTCGGATGCAGCCTTCCAAAATGAAGTAGGAATTGACCTGAACCTGCCCTTCCCGTAAAAGCAGGGTACCCTTTTTGAAGGTTTCCACGCGCATGCTGGCTTCTATCGCAGCAGCTTCTTCAGCCGAAAGCGGACTTATTTTGGAAAAGTGTTGTACAAATTTGTTATCCATTGCTCAAGGCTTATCCAAGTGTGGGCTGTTGTCAGTTTCCAAAGTTAAGGATTAATGAGCAATCACTCATTTGCTGTCAAAAAATACCTTAAGCGGGCGGGCAAAAAGCCCCGAGGTGGTAGCAAGGAAAACAGTGTCGCCCAAAATTTCGACGCCATTTATCCGGGTTCCTTCTACACCGTCGTTTTTGAGGAAACGCTGTTTATAGTTTGAAGCATTCCATTTTAAGGTAAACAAATTGTCCCGATAAACGCCAATTAAGCTATCCTTGATCACATAATAATTGCTAAAGGTCATCGAAGAATTTATACCGCCGAATTCCTGCCAGCTATCCCCGTTATTGCTTGAAATTAAAAGTCGATCCCCTTCCCCATGGGCGTAAATTTTCCCTTGCCAGGCATAAAAAGCATCAATTGTAGCTGGACCGTAAACCCGGCCAAAGCTTCCATCTTCTTTTATTTTATAGATGCCGTTGCTGGAAAGATCCAGCAGGAAATAATCATTTACGGCAGCGATATGTCTTACATAGGCATCCACACCTGTTTTGGGAATGGCTATTTTTTTGGTGAATAAGGTATCTACATACGGGTACGTTGGGCTCGTTTTAATTTTTAGGAGCATAAAAGTAAGTGGCTGGGAAGCCCGGTTGTTGAAATAAGCCAGCAATAAGGCCCCATTTTTGTTGATGGCCATGGATTTAAACAGGGTGTAATAATACTTCTGAATGCTGGTTAAGGTGGGGTCTATTTTTTTTAAATTAAAATAGCCTCCCGAAGGGCTTACCAGGGGTTGAGCATTGTTGATTACCCTCAGGGTTGTGTCCGAAAAAGGGAAAGCACAAAAATCACCGTTGATGGGCATTCTGATTTCAATGTCGCTTGGCAAGGCTGCCGCATATACGGTAATTCCTGTTGTTGCATTTTGATTGCTCAGGGCAGTGAAATAGTAGGGTTGTTGCAGATAAATGGAACTAGTGCCTCTTCCCGAGCTTAAAAAGATTTTTTCGGTACCCGTAAATCGCTTTTTTTCAATCCAGCTGTACTTTTTTTCAGTTGGAATTTCGAGAATTTCTGTTCTTTTTTCGCAGGCAACGATCAAGAATAGGCCCGCTAAGGCCAAGGTGAATTTGTGCTTCATAACAGTGTCGGTGATGGTGTAATTGACTAAAGGACAAGCTTGAGCCTTTGACTGTTGCATAGGCCCAAGGCTAAAAACTTCTACCCTAAAATTACAACTACCATGCTGTTAACAATGTCGCCATTCCGCTCTTCTACCTGATTTTTCTGCTGCTGTTCAATAATTTAGACTCCAAAGGGTATAATTCAAAAAACTGGCAAAGGACACCCATAAAACATAGGGAACCAGCAGGTAGGCTGCTGTTTTTGAAATTTTCGAAAAATGGAAGATCGTCAAAAGAATCATTGACAGCAACAGCAGGATCTCAATCAAGGCAAAAAATGGAGCCTGGAACTTGAAAAAAATGATGCTCCAGCAAAAATTGAGGAAGAGTTGTATCGCAAATACAAAATAGGCGCTGCGTTTGTTGGCTTCCGCGGTTTCGTTTTTCCAAATGAGCCAGAATGCGATCCCCATGAGGGCGTACAAAGTAGTCCATACGGGTGCAAAAAGAAAGCTTGGAGGGTTCCAGGAAGGCTTCTGGAGATTGTCAAACCAGGTATTCATGGCTGCACTGCCAATCAGGCCGCTGGTGAATCCGATTACCTCACAAGCTAGGATGGCAATGATTAATTTCCAGATGGAAGATGTGTTGCGCTGTTTGCGCATTGGAGTTGTGGTTGTCATTCTCCAAAGTTAACGATTAATGGAGTATGATCGCTATAGTTTATCCACTGTTCGTATTTTCCTATTTCTATCGCTGTGACTTTGGAGTAAAGCTCAGCGGAG
>JAAFHQ010000657.1 GCA_013298445.1 Chitinophagales bacterium
CACCTTTTGCCCAAACCTATTTCCACGGAACCAAGGCTGAACTAAACATTGGCGACCTGATCGAACCAGGTTTCAACTCAAACTATGGACAAAGAAAAAATGCCAAATACATTTTTTTGTCTGCGACCTTAGACGCTGCGATTTGGGGCGCTGAACTTGCCTTTGGCACCGGACGGGAAAGAATCTATTTGGTAGAACCAACCGGAGCAATCGAAGATGACCCCGACTTGACCGACAAAAAATTCCCGGGCAATCCGACCAAGTCTTATCGCTCAAGCCATCCCTTTAGAGTTGTGGGAGAAGTTGCCACTTGGAAAGGACACCCGGCCGAACAGGTCAAGGCCATGAAAGACGCTTTGGAAAAGTTGAAAGAACAGGGCATTGATTCGCTCAATGACCAGTAATCAGGATTCGAACAATTTTGAAAGCAAATGAGCGAACTTTTACGACAACAAATAGAAAAAATAACCCTGCTGTCAGACACAGAGTTTGACTATGTTTTGTCCCATTTCGTAAAAAAGAAATTCAAAAAGCATCAATTTGTAGTGCAAGAAGGCGAAAACGTCACCTACGATTATTTCATTTTGAATGGATGTTTAAAATCATACTTTACCGACCACAACGGCAAAGAACACATTTTGCAATTTGGAATGCAGGACTGGTGGATCACAGACTACCAGGCGTATTATGACCAGTCGAAGGCAAGCATAAATGTCGACTGCATTGAAGCCAGCGAATTGCTTTGTTTATCCCTGCAGAATCGGGAAAAACTTTGTTCAGAAATGCATAAAATCGAGCACTTTTTTAGAAAAAAAACCAATAAACACAACGTAGCGTTACAACAACGCATCCTCTCGTTGTTGAGCCATAATGCCAAAGAAAAATACGAGGAGTTAATGCAATTATACCCACAGCTTTTTCAAAAAGTCCCCAAACAATTGATTGCTTCCTATCTCGGTGTTACCCGGGAAACCTTGAGCCGCTTCAATTCCTCTTCCAAATAATGTGCGGTACCTCACAGCAAAGTTGTGAGGTATATCCTTTCGATTTCCTTGCCATCACTTGACCTTTGTGCTGTCAACAAAATTGTAAAAAAAACAGCACCAATATGAAAAGGCGGAACGCAGTAAAAGCAATTGTTTTAGCGGGTGTTTCAAGCCCTTCGCTTCCAGTTTTTGGCCATCAGCCAAGCCTTAAAAGCAAAAAAGCAATGTGGAATAAAACAAAATTCACTGCCTTGTTGGGGATAGACTATCCAATAGTGCAAGGCCCATTTGGTGGCGGATTATCGTCTGTAAAACTCACCAGTACCGTTTCAAATGCAGGTGGTTTAGGCTCTTTTGGAGGGCAACCCTATTCAGCCAAAGAAATTATTAAAATCAGTAAAGAAATCAGGAAATTTTCCAACAAACCTTTCAACATCAATTTGTGGGTGAACGATAGAGATGCCCGCCTGGCAACTTTTGGCGATGATGACTATAAAAAACTAACGGCATTGTTTGAACCTTATTTTAATGAATTGGGCTTGCCGATACCTGAAAGACCAAGCAATCTTGGGACTAAATTTGAAGAGCAAATCGAAGCCATTTATGAAGCCAAACCAGCAATATTCAGTTTTGTATATGGCATACCTTCAGCAAATATTTTGGAAAATTGCCGAAGGCTGGGTATAAAAACACTTGGCGCAGCAACTACCGTGGATGAAGCAATCGCTTTGGAAAACGCAGGAGTTGACGCAATAGTGGCAACGGGTTTTGAAGCAGGCGGGCACCGGGTTTCATTTTTGAGGTCGGCTGAAGATTCTTTAACAGGAACATTTTCACTTATCCCCCAAGTAGCGGACCAGGTAAAAATCCCAATCATCGCAGCAGGAGGAATTGCCGATTCCAGAGGAATAAAAGCAGCATTGGCCTTAGGGGCTGATGCGGTACAAATGGGAACAGCTTTTTTGGCCACTGCACAATCCAACGCATCACAAGACCACAAAGACAAACTTTTTACACCAGACGCAAAATATACCACCCTTACAAAAGTATTTACAGGAAGGCTGTCAAGAGGAATCAGAAACAGGCTTACCGAAGAATTAAAGGAACACGAAAATTTACTGGCACCTTATCCCCTACAAAGTAAATTTATGGGTTTTTTAAAGTCTTATCCGGCAACGACCAATTCAAATCCCGATTTTAAAGCATTTTGGGCAGGGCAGTCAGCATCATTGTTAAAATACCGAGATGCTAAAATTTTAATGGAAACATTGGTAAAGGAAATGAATGGAAAATAAGTAAGGAGCAAAAAAATATTAATGCTGATGAGTAGAATTGTACTTATCAGCATCTTTTGTAACTTTATTCTGCAGCCCTGAGCGACAATCAAGCTTATCATTGAAGCGAATAATTTATTAAACCAATCCATATGCTCACTAAAATCAACATCTTCTTGCTGATCCTGGCCTTTACAGCTTTGATCAGCTGCAAAACCACTCAACTGAACAACTCCGCTACCGCGGAAACCGGGCTATTTAAGGTAGCCATCCTTTATCCAAACGGAGAAGACAAAACCTTTGACATGGACTATTATGAAAAAAAGCACATGCCAATGGTTGCTGGATTTATCGGCAAAAATTTGAAATTTTATGAAATAGACAAGGGTGTATCTGGCAGAACACCCAATGATAAGCCACCTTTTTTGGCCATTGGTTATTTTTACATTAGTGATGTTGCTGAATACAGTCAAGCGATTGCCAAAAACAGAGATGCAGTTGTCAATGACTTTAAAAATTATACCAACATCCAACCAGTTGTACAGATCAGTGAAATCAAATATTTGGTGCACAGTGCCAAGAAATAAAGACTGAAAAGGGGATGTGGGCTCATTGGAAGATTTAAAATACTCTATGGTATAACACCCGAGAAATGTTCAAAAAACTACTAGACAACCACAAACTGGGTGGCCTCAACTGCCTGCTTTGGAAAAATGGCCAAGTTGTATACCAGGAAAGTTCCGGATACAAGGATTTGGAAACCAGTGAACCCATGACCATTGACGCCCTTTTCAGAATTGCGTCCATGACCAAACCCATTACTTCAGTACTCGCCATGATGTTGTGGGAAGAGCAAAAATTAGATTTGTCCGACCCGATCACCAAGTGGTTTCCGCAGTTTGGGAACATGCAAGTCTTAAAAAACCAAGTGGGGGAATACGAAGATGCCAAGCGACCGATTACTGTTCTTGATTTATTGACCCACCGGGCGGGCTTTACGTACAGTGAATTTCAAAAAGGAAAACTTAGAGCAGATTACCTCAGGGTTTTAGGCGGCGACATCGATTCAGAATTGACCAATGAGCAATGGATCAATGGATTGGCAAGTCTACCCTTGGTCAACCAGCCGGGCGAACTGTTCAATTATGGCAAATCGACCGATTTATTGGGGATGCTCATTGCATACATCGAAGGGAAATCACTGGGCAAAGTAATGGAAGAAAAAATATTCGGTCCATTGGCCATGACCGATACCTTCTTTGAAGTTCCAAACCACAAAAAAAACAGATGCGCCTCCAATTTCGGGTACGACGAATTGGGGAATTTGGTAAACCTTGAAACCGTTCCTTTAAAAATGGCTTTTAAAGAGCGCCCCAGCGGTTTAGAATTCGAATCAGGCAGTGGGGGACTGTGGTCCACCCTCGGCGACTATTTAAAATTCGCTACTCTTTTTGTGCAAAACGGAAGCTCAAATGGCATTCAAATCCTAAAACCGGAAACCATTGACTTCATGTGTACCAATCAACTGACCGCTACGCAAAGGGCTCAGTCAACTTTGATGGGTACCCCGATTTTTATCGAACATTATGGCTTTGGCATGGGGCTGGCGGTAGTCATGAAAGAAAGCAAGTATGGCTCAATTCCATGCGCGGGCTCGCTTGGCTCGGTGGGATGGCCTGGTGCATATGGGGGCTGGTGGTCGGCAGACCCGGTGAAAAAAACGGTTTCCATCTTTTTAACGCATAGCATGACCGAACCCCAACAACTTGCCCAAGGGATTGGATTTGAATTGTATGAGGCCATTGACATTTTTGCTGATTATTGCAAAGAGCACAGCTAAAGCACCTCGGAAGGATAGACAACAGAG
>JAAFHQ010000658.1 GCA_013298445.1 Chitinophagales bacterium
TCCCGATTTTATTCAAAAAGGAGGCAAAAACGGGGAAATTGTCCTGGCCGGGAAAGTAGCGGATAGTGAAATGATACGCCGCCTGTTGTTGCCCAAATCGGATGAAAAACACATGCCCCCCAAGGAGAAAAACCAACTCAGTGAGGCGGAAATTAAATTGTTGCACTGGTGGATAGAAACGGGTGCTGCTTATGATAAAAAGGTGAAGGATCTGCCACAAAGCGAGGAAATTAAACCTTTGCTAGCTGCTTTGCAAAAAGGGAAGACTGAGTCAGCTCCTGAAGTTTCCATTTGGCCGGAGGTCAAGGTCCCCGCCCCAGACCAGCAGGCCATTCAAGCATTGAGGGATGCGGGTGCAGTGGTGATTCCGCTGGGTCAAAACAACACCTTATTGTCCGTTAATTTCATCAATGTTCCAGATGCTGATGCCAAAGATTTGGCCCTGTTAAAATCAGTAGCCAAACAAGTGGTGTCGCTGCGTTTGAGTGGGGTTGCAGTGGGCGATCAAGACCTGAAAATACTGGCTGAACTGCCCCATTTGACCAAGTTGTTTCTGGATGGCACTAAAGTAAGTGATGCAGGGCTGAGCGCACTGAAATCTGCCAAATACCTGAACTACCTCAATCTGATCAACACCAAAGTCAGCAAGGCGGGTTTGGCTCATTTAAAAGCGGTGGAAAGTTTACGCGAGGTATACGTTTATCAAACCGCCATCAAAGGTAGTGCTGATTGGCAGGCCCTTAAAAGTCTATTGCCCAAAGTGAACATTGATACGGGAGGGTATCTCGTGCCTACGCTGGTTTCGGACACCACTTTGGTAACGGAGGCGCCTAAAGAACAGGATTAATCCGCTTGTAATTTGTTCTCAATCAGGCCTGTCAACATATCGATGAGTATCTCATTCAAGTTTTCAATGGCCAGAGGAATTTCCCAGGCGTCGCGGTTGCGGGGTTCAACAAAATTGGAGATGGAGCGGATTTCCAAAAAAGGTGTCTGGTACATCAAACAAGTGTAAAAGGTGGCGGCTCCTTCCATACTTTCCACGCTGGCATTGCTGCGCCGTTTGAGTTGTTCGATGCTGGAAGCGGAGCCGTGTACTTTGTTCACTGTAATGCCGTGTACTTTGGGTAAAAAATCATAGGCTGAGCCAAAGGTGTTGACCATTTTCCGATCCTGAAAAGGTGGTGCTTCGGGGTGGATCAAATTGAGCTTGAATAAATCCGTAAAACTGCCGTCGGCTTCTTCAACTCCCAAATCAGCAAAAGTTTCCGAGATCACTTGCACGACTGCACCGAGTTCAAGTCGGGTATCTAAAGCGCCGGCTATGCCCGCGTTGATCACCAGATCGTAGCGCGCAGTGGTAAGGGCCCGGGTGAGTTGAAACATGGCCAGCGGCAAACCTACTCCTGTAAGCAATATGCTAATTTCCAATTCGTTAAAGCTGAATTTCCGATTGGCATCGGGGGCTTTTTCTTGCTCCAACCATTGCAATACGGGGGCTATTTCAAATTCGGTTGCGGCGACGATTAACAAGTTTTTCATTGGTAGGTAGTGTGTTTTTTAGATTTCGGGCTCGCCTGCAGCGAGATTTTTTTATTTGAACCACCTTAGACATCTAAGGGCATCTTAGAATGACACCTTAGGGATTTTGCGCCTCCGGCGCAGGGTAGAGTTGGATTTTAGGGTATCACTTTTTTTTGCGGAAAGCCAACCCTGCGGAGGGGGTGAAACCCAGGTAGGGGTGATACGCTGCTGCACAATCAAATACCAGGTTTTGGAAAACGGGCAAGCCGAAGCCGAAGCTCCAGCCTCCTGGGGCAGTATTCACTCCTGCACGCAAGTAAATGGCTTTGGTGGGGTTGTATTCGATGCCGATGCGCATGTCCGCCGGGAAGTCGATATCCTTGTATAGTTCCGTGAACAACATCACCTTATCCCCCACTGCATAGGACAAACCAGCGCTAAAAACGGTAGGCGTATACTCTCCATCCAGCAATTGTTGCCGAATGGCATTGCGCACCTGGGCTGCCGCCCAAAGTTTGGGCAACAACTCTGCCTGAATGCCAAAATCCACATTGAACAAGGAGCGGTTGCCGTATTCGCTGATGCTGATTTGAGACCAATTCAATTGCCCACCAATGCGCAGGCGATCCGACAATTTGCGGGCATAGGCCAAACCTGCTCCGGTTTCGCGGTAATCCCCGGTGCCAAAATTGCGCAAGGTCAAGCCAAAAACACCCGAAAAGGTAGGCAAAGCCGCTCCAAACGCGGCATGATTTAGCTCAGCCAATAAATAACGTTGTTCTACCATGCCCATTACGCCGAAGGTTTCCAACTTGGCAAGTCCTGCCTGGTTGCCAAAAAGGCTGTGCAAATCGGTGAAATTCAGCGAGGTTTTACCCATGGCATTGCTACGCGGCGAAATGGGGGCAAGCAGGGCATTCTGGCCCTGAAGACATTGAGAACAGGTGGCTAGAACAAAGAATAGGATGGTGCGGAACCGATTCATGGACATGTAATTGACAGGTGGTAAAACTAAGGAAATTATTTCAGCGCACCCATTTTAACAGCTTTTTGTATTTTTGAAAATATTTATAAATGTTAAACTCCGTATCTTGGCGAAAAGAAAGTCAAAAGAGGCTTATTTTGCCTTGAATAATTCCAAAACATGAAGCAATACGTACTATTTTCGATCCTGTTTTTGTCCTTCTGGGCAAAAATACAGGCGCAAGACCCCCGCTTCGCCCAATTTTATGCCTCCCCCCTGCATGTGAATCCCGCGATGGCCGGTGTAACCAGCGGTTCCGCCCGCTTGGCGGTGAACTACCGCGATTTGTATTACAGCCTTTTGGGCAACAAACCATTCAGAACCGTTTCGGCCAGTTGGGACCAGCGGTTCCGGGCGGTGCAAAAGGACTATTTTGCCATCAGTGGCTCCGCCATGCGTGACCAGGCGGGCCTGGCCAATTTTCACCTGACCCAGTTCAACGTCGGTGGGGCTTATCTCAAACAAGTGAATGGTGGGCGTTATGCCGCCAATGAACAGTACATCGTGGCGGGCGCTCAATTGGGTTTTGCCCAACAATCGCTCAATTGGTCAGATTTGTCCTTTTCGGCGCAATACGATGCCAACGGGTATTTCTTTGACCCCAATGCCCCCACCAATGAAGCTTTTGATGGCGTGAGTAGCAATCCCTATTTTGATTTTAATGCAGGAGTTTTGTGGTATGCCGTTTGGGACGACAATAAAAGCTTGTACCTCGGTGGCGCCATGCATCATTTGAATACCCCCTCTGCCTCCTTTACTGGTGATGATCAGGTGCGGATATTCCGGCGCTACAGCATCCACGGTGGTGGTGAATTGCCCCTGACCAAGCAATTGAGCATCATGCCCGCCTTTTTGTTCATGAACCAGGGCCCGATGATGAGCACCACAGTAGGTGCCAACATACGGTACACCAACCGCGAATGGAAGGAACTGGCGCTACGTACCGGTTTGTGGACGCATGTCAACAACCGCGCTGATCGGGGAATTGGTGTTGATGCGGTGATTGTGGCCGCTATTTTTGAATTGGAAAAATGGAACCTTGGTTTTAGTTATGATATCACCTCTTCGGGGTTGAAGGCTTCGAATTATTCGAGAGGGGCGTTTGAGATGTCTTTGACGTATATAAAGCCGGATCGGAGTCGGTCCAGGTTAATTTGCCCTAAGTTGTAGCTTGACTGTTTCAGAAAAATTGTTTAAACTTGTACATCCTTACACAATTTAACTATTATTTACAGCGCAAATTGATTTAAAGATGAGTGCTACAGCCGAAGCAAGCATTAAATTAGCATTTTCTCCACCCAAACGGCCAGTTCGCAAGATTTCCTGGCCGGAATTTCAGCGGAAGTACCTTTCGCGGGAAGATGGCTATAAGTATGAATGGCTCAATGGCACAGTAGAAAAAAGCAAGCGGGGTATGGACAAAACTCAACTCTACATTCTGCGTACGATACAAAACTTCTTCTACGCACAAAAAAGCCAAGGCAAAGTGGATGGGAATCTGGTCTCCGAACCCGACCTTTTTTTTCTTGACAACCACCGCCGCCCCGATATTTCTTGGTTCACCGATGAACAAATCG
>JAAFHQ010000659.1 GCA_013298445.1 Chitinophagales bacterium
AAGAAACCCCGGCTTGTTAGGACGATACCTACAGGTTTCGGTATTTTTCGGACATTGTCTTTTTGAAATCGAGGGGCGCCAAGCCAGTTTCGGCCTTGAACACTTTGGCAAAATAGGACAGATCAAAGTAGCTCAATTCGGTGGCGATTTCTGATACGCTGTAATCCGAAAACGTGAGCAGGCGTTTTGCCTCCAGTATGCTCCTGGCGCGGATGCACTGGCTGGTTGTTTTGCCGGTCACGGCCTTGCAGACCAGATTGAGGTGGTGCGGTGTCAGGTTCAGCATTTGGGCGTAATCATTGGCGGTTAACGCTTCCCAAAAATGCTGGTCGAGCAGGGTTTTGAGTTTTTTGTAGAGCACCACGTTTCGCTTTGTGGCACTTGGTTTTTCCCGGGTATCAATGCCCCGCTGGATTTGTGCCAGCAAAATCTGGAGTAGGGACTGTGCAATGGAGGGCGACCAATCAGGGCGTTTTTTTTCGTTAAAAAGTAGGTCGATGGTCAAACGAATTTCCACAAAGGTTTGATCGTCAGGTTGAAAATAAGGAGTAGTGAAAAAGTTATCCAAAAACGTGAGTTCAAAAAGGCGCTCCTGATCAGGGTTGCCCAGTAGAAAAAAATGCTCGGTAAAAAACACGCTTCCGCCCCGTAATGGCTGGTACTCTTCAAAATGGTGGAGCTGGTTGGGCGAGATAAAAAACAGGGTGCCCGGTAGGATGTCGTATTCCCGGTAGTCAATGACTTGGGTGCTGCGCCCTTCATCAAACCAGAGGATTTCGTAAAAGGTGTGCTTGTGGGGGTCTTGAATATCGAGTTCGCCCATTTCCTCGAAGCGGGTGATTTCAAAATCGAGTGGCTGCTCGGGTCTATTGACGAAGTGCCCGATGTGGTAGTGCGGGAAAATGTCCTTCATGGGGTAAAGGTCGGTATTTTTCGGAATTTTGGGGGAATAGTTGGCTGGTTCAATGGATTATTTTCGTGTTTTTCTTTAGCTTTAAGCTCGTTGCTGTCAATAGTTACTGCGGCAATGAGCGGGGTAGAGGAGGGGGAGTTGCGTTAGTGCAAGAATTATGCGTCAGGTTGGTACAATTTAGCTACCTCAAGGTGATTACAAGAAATGAACGAAATAAATTCTAATACCAATGCTCTATTTTAGTAAAGTAACTCTTGCCGAAATTGATGGAACGAAAGTGGAAGCTGCGATACGAAAATTTGCAGCAAAACGTCACGCGTCCCTTGACCTTCAATCTTCGGCCACAAAAATCGGGACTGAAAAACTATTTCTTGGACTTGAAAATGAAAAAAGCATTCAAGTGACAAGACTTCGGTCCACTTTTGAACGATTTCTTCCAAAACTCATTATCAGTTTTGACAAAGCAAAAGGATTTTCGGAATATAGGATTAGATTCAGCCTACTTTCAAATATTGTTATTGCATTTATTCTTGTTGCAATTGTCTTTAATGTTGTTTATTTGGTTGATAATCAACAAGCTGATAGTGATATGGCAAGTGTTTTTGTTTACTTTTTTCTTTTTTTCTTTTTCACTTTAGTTGAACTGCGTTTGACAAAAGCGAAATTAAAAAGTGCAATTATCAAAATGACCCATCCGAGTTCATAATAAAGATAGAACAATGTATAAACTTGAAACGGACATATGTCAGACGAGCTACGAAACAAGTGGGGATGTCCCCAAAGGATAAGTTGTTAATTAAGGATAAGAAACCTGCGGAAGAAGAAATTCAGAAAACCCCCTGAATCACCAAGGCAAGTCCAAGCACTAAAAAAAACGATGGCACCGCTCTCACACAGTGCCATCTTCATTTGCTGAAGGAAAACGGAGCGTACCCCGCTTTTAGCAAACTTAACCCTCTCTTATATGTCTTAATAAATTGAAAATCAATTCAAAATGATGTAAGTCCCTACCCACCTGTTCGGCCCGGAGAGAAGGACCTCAACTGCTTATTGAGTACCTCCTGCTGTGAAATAAAAAATGATGGTACCCCTCTCACTAGGTACCATCTTTACATGCCGAATGCTTGTATTTCCCTGATTCAGCAGACTTAACCCTCTCCTAAGGGTTCACATTCATTGGATGACTTTTAGATATAGCGTATCCGAACTGATGGCTGTAAAAATGCCCAGCCCGTTTTTGACATTGGTCGGAGGTGATTTCAGATTGAGTGAGTTGTCACCGGAATCCTGGTACAACAGGGCATATTCTGGATTGATATGGTACAAAATGATCCGGTGTTGCCCATAATATTGGAATTGCTGGCTCCTTAGTTCATAAGTGTTGTTTTGAGTTGGCTCCACCCGAAACAAGCGCGAAGGCGGTGTGATCCCCAAACCACTGAAATCAAAAATGGGATCTGGGTCCGTTTCGGTATTCTCGACAACCAACAGGTAGTAAGATTGATCGGCATTGCTCCAATTGAATTTGACTGGATCAGGAAAATTCCTCATTCCGCCGCTAGGGGGAAAAGAGATTTGTGGTACACTGATGGAAGTCACATCTTGCGTAAATCCGAGAGGCTTTGCCAAAACGGTGGTCTCCGCACTCACCGTTTTACCTTTGAACTCAAATTCCAATTGGTAGGATTGGCCTGCTTGAACGGTCAATCCATCCTTGCCACTGCGGTAAAGCCCATCTCCTTGGGGCAACAAAGCATAACTTTTTCCTCCACTTTTGATGTTCAGGTTGAGCGCGTCCAGGTCTGCGGGATCGAGGTTCAATTCTGTATCAAAAGGTGATTTGCGGGTAAGTTGAATTTCGACTGAATTTCCTTCGAATAAATAACCTTCCACTACGGGTACATCATTGAATTCGATGCCTGTATTGTCCTCACATGCGGCCAGGCTGAGGGATAAAAAAGCCATTGCCATGCACGATTTGATATATTGGAAAATTGCTGTTTTCATGTTCAATAAATTTTAGAGTTTGAGGGTAAAAGTGAGATTGGGGGTGAACCCCAGGTAGTTTTTATCCACTTCAAATACTTCACCGTCATCGATTTGGTATTCCTTGTACCACACATTTTTGCGTCCGTACAAATTGAAGATCGATAGCCCCACGCTACCCCGCTCACTACCGTCATTGCGCGGATTAAAATTGCAGGTTATCCCCACGTCAAAGCGGTGATAATCAGGGAGGCGGTTCCCATTTTTAGCACTTGTAGTAATGTAGTCTTCTTCAGTTCCGTCCAAAAGAGTAATGCTGTACCCGCCGTCCGGCGCGGTGTATGGCCTTCCCGTAGCAAAAATCCAGGTAGCCGACAAATCCCAACGCCCTATCTTTCGGATCCCCACTGCTTTAAATTCATGGCTCACGTCCTGATTGGCCGGGAAATAGTCGTCGCCATAGATGTCAATTTGATTGCGCGCCTGCCCCAGGGTATAACTCACCCAACCAGTGTACTTTCCACTCTTTTTTTGTGCCAACAACTCAATACCACGGGAAAAACCCTGGCCAGAATAAAAATTCTCTTCGTAGCTAATTTGCCCCGGACGCAAGGAGTAACGCAGAGAATACTCCGAGATGCCGTTCAATTTTTTGTAATAAGTTTCAGCCGAAAACAAGTACTTGGGCGTTTCGTAAGCAGCTCCCAAGATGTAATGCCAGGCGGAACTGACGGGTACATTTTGGTCATTCGACAAAATCCAGAAATCGCGACTGCCCGAAAGCAAATCTTCCCGCACCACTCGATTTGCAAACTGATAGTACTTACCCAAGGCCGCATTCAGGCGCACCCGCGAAGTCAATCGATAGGTCGCATTCAAACGAGGCTCGAAATAGGTCTTACCCGTTGGCTCAAAATAGGATGCCCGAATGCCTGGGGTGAGATCCAGCTTTTTATCCAAAAGACTGATTTTATCTTGCAGGTAAAGGGCACCCAGCACGCCTTGATCCTTACGGTCCAAAACTGAAACGGTGTCGTTTTGGCTGAACGAATAGGCGATGTCATAATAGGTCAGCGCCAGGCCAAAAGCCAGGGTATTGCGATCATCCAGGTCGTAGGTGAAATCAGAGCGAAGGCTCCAATCCTTAACATTGTTGGTTTCGATCAACCCATTGCGGATTTCCCGCTCTTCCCCATCTGGATTGGTAATGGTACCCTGATTG
>JAAFHQ010000066.1 GCA_013298445.1 Chitinophagales bacterium
GAACCAGTGGTGTCTACGGTGATACCGACAACAAACTTAGGATCCAGACCCGGCAACTGCTTCAGGGTGCGCACGACGGCGTCTTCCAGGCTTTCTACATAATCGAGGGGATGCTGGCGGAACTGATTTTGGGCAGGCTTACAGTACAACCCTTTTTTCCAACGTGGGTAGTAGGTGACGGCGCTGGCCAATTCGGCACCATTGGCGGTATCAACCAGTACTGCGCGGACCGAATCGGTGCCAAAATCAGCGCCGAGGACGTATCGATTCATGTCAACTATTTTGTTCTTGCGATAATAAAAGTAAAAGTAACAATTATTGTTGCTTGTGCAAATTTGGGGGATGTTTTTTATCCGGTTCGGGTTTGCAAGGTAAAAAGCAGGTTGGACATGGTGACTTTTTTCTGGTCTTAATCCAAGAATTTGAAGTTATTCAGGTGGAATCCCGCTAACTTTGTGCCCTGTTAATTGGAGCCAAGCAATGAAAAAGAAGCAGACTTACAAAGTCAAAGAAATATTTTACACCCTGCAAGGGGAAGGTGCCCAGGCGGGTCGCCCGGCGGTATTTTGCCGTTTTTCGGGCTGTAATCTCTGGTCGGGCCGTGAAGAAGACCGCGCCAAAGCGATTTGCCAGTTCTGTGATACCGACTTTTGGGGCATGGACGGCGAAAATGGTGGGAAGTACAACGCGGAAGAATTGGCGGATCTGGTGATTGGCCTATGGCCAGGGAGTGAAAAGCGAAAAGTGAAAAGTGAAAAGCAATTGGGTGATACCTATATCTTGGAAGGCAAACCGTATGTGGTGTGTACGGGGGGGGAGCCGCTGTTGCAGTTGGATGAGGAATTAATTGATGCCTTTCATGCCCGGGGGCTGGAAGTGGCGGTGGAAACCAATGGCACCGTGGCGGCCCCAGCGGGGCTGGACTGGATTTGTATGAGCCCCAAAGCGAATACCGAATTGCTCATTCAAAAGGGGCATGAACTGAAACTGGTGTACCCACAGCTAGGTGCTGAACCTGAGCGCTACGAACACCTGGATTTTGACCATTTTTACCTGCAACCCATGGATGGGCCGCTGGGGCAACAAAATACCAAGCTGACGTTGGAGTATTGTATGAAGCATCCGAAGTGGAAGTTGAGTTTGCAGACGCATAAGATTTTGGGGATTGCGTGAGGAACTATTTTGCAATCAACCCTCCAATTCTAACAATAAACATCAATTCAAGTCATTGAACTTGACATAGACTGTGTAATGTTGTAACATTGCAGCCAAGAACTACATGAATCATCTTATCCGGAGTCAATTATTTTGCTTTTTATATATTTTCAATACGCTACAACTATAAAAAACCCATGAATTACTGCCGATTCATTGCAAGCCTCTGTTTGAGCGTGTCCATACTGGGAGTGCTCCAGGGGCAAACCATCCGCAAAATTTCAACAGAAGAATTGAATATTGAACAGGCCGTATATCTACCGTCCCAAGGTAAACTGTACAACGCTGTACCCGATGATAATTTTTCCAAATACGCCAATCGACTGATCAAAGTTGATCCAGCCTGGGGAAAGGTAGAAAAAGTATTCAGAATTGGTTTTAACCCAACTCTGGTGGCCGCCACTGATGATGAGCAGTATTTGTACATCACTACTTCCGGGCCTTCGATGTTGAAACGATTTAAGGTGGCTGAGGAAAAAATAGAGTGGGAATTGCCTTTGGGTGCCCTGCAGCCGACTTTCATTTTGCCCGCACCACAACAAAATAAGGCATTGTTGTTGATCTCCAGTTCTATCTCCGAATCCTGGATCCAATTTTTAAAGGATGACTCCATTCAACCCGAAAAAATAGTCATCCCCTCCCCTGGCTATTACACCAAAGCCGCCTTTGTCAACGACAGCAGCATCATTGCCTGGAATGGTTTTGGGCAAATTTTCCGCATTAAATTGCGCAGCAATGGTTTGTTCCTCGAAAATACTTTTGAAAACCTACCCTTGTATATCAGGGAAGAAAACATTTACCTGGCAGGAAAACTGATTTCTGCCAAAGGTAGAATCATTGATGTATCGGGGGCTGAGCCACTGGTTTTGGAGCAAAAACTACCCGTTTCGGAATATGCGCCCCTAATCTACGACGATCCTTTTTCTCCTTTTTTCTACATCCTTGAATCTTTTGCGGGGCCAAATCAACATGCTTATTTAAAGTTTAAAAAATCCACCCTGGAGTTGGAAAAGAGGTTGACGGTGCCCGTTCCGCTGGAAAGCCCTGATACTTATATGTCTGAATTTTATGCTACTGGTCCAGATCGTTTTATGGTGAAAAACTACTTGTTTACTCATATCTATTGGGCATGTACCACTGAGTTGCCCCGACCCAGTATCAGTGCTAGTGGAGCACTGGCCCGCTGCCCGGATAGTGACACCTTGTTTTTACAAACGGCCTTGGGCAATGCTTCCGAAGTGGTGTGGACAACAGCCGAAAAAACGTCGCGGATTGCGGCTGCTCAGGCCGGTACTTATGGTGTAAAATTGTCGGATGCCCGGGGTTGTCAAACTGCACTTTCGGAACTGGTCGATGTAACTTTTCATCCAAAACCCTACGTGCTTTCAATCAACAGTGAACTTGGGCGTCAGTCGCCTCAAACCATTTGTAAAGGGAAAAGTATCCGGCTCTCGGGAGATGGATTTGGTGGAAATCAATGGCGCTGGTCCAGTGGGGAGCGCAACTTGGAAATCGTGGCCAAACCGGGTGATTATCAAGTCAAACTCATCTCAGAACAAGGCTGTGAAAGTGATTGGTCGCCCGTTTTTAGCATTCTATCCGGGACAGACTCTATTCCAGCAAAGCCTGTGCTCAATTTACTCAACAGGAAAGAAGTGTTTTGCTTTGGAGATACCGCAATCGTGCAAGGCCCTACAGGTTATCAATACTACTATTGGAACATATCCAGTGAAAACAAAGCGGTGGTCAGCACCCAGTCTTCCAGCATGGCCACTTTGCTGGTAGGCAATGATCTACGCTGTTTGAGTGAACGCTCGGAGCCCCTTGAAATCCGCTTTAACCCACAGCCCTTTCCACCTGTAATTCGCCAGGAAGGAAACCTGATTGTCAGTAGTGTTGGAACAGCAACCCACGAATGGTTTGTCAATGGCAACAAACTCAATGGGGAAACTGGTTCAACCCTGAACCTGAAAGGAGGTGGCTTTTATTCCGCCAAGGTTTTAAATAATGGTTGCTTATCACGCATTTCCAATCTGATTTCCATTAGTGGTAAAACCGTTTCAATTGATGAGCCAATTGCGACTCAAACGCTCAAAATCTACCCTAATCCTGCTCATGACTACATCCGCCTTGATTTCGCAGCCGAGCCAGTGTATGCCTTAAGGGTACAGCTTTTTAGTGGGGATGGGCGAAAAATCCTGGAATTATCTGGCTTAAAAACGGACCTACAGCTCAATAAGCTCTCCGTCGCTACGCTGCCTCCTGGGCTGTATGTCGTGGAAGCATTGGCGGAAGACCGACGTTTTGTAGGCCGCTTCATCAAATGGTAAAACTAAAACCTGCTTGGCATGAAGGCATATCAAACCCTGCTGCTTTTTTGTTGCTGGCTGAATTTCGGGCATGGCCAAAGCATCCGTGAACTGGGTGAAATACGCACTCCTTGGGTATGTTACTCAACCAAACGTGAATTGATGTATGCTTTTTTAGGGCAGGAGGAAGGAGGTTCTGGGCGGGTTCAAATCCGAGACCCTAAATTTGGCAAAGTATTAGAAACTATCCCCACTGATGCCCTACCCCGGCAGACGGTGCTCAGCAAAAATGAACATTACATTTATTTCAGCACCAGTTTTCCGCTCAAAATCCAGCGTTTAAACATGGACGATCACCAGATTAGCACCTTGGTCATTTTGCCTGATAGCGTCCACAACATCGGGCAACTTAGTTTGCTGCCCAATGATGATGAAAAGTTCTTTTTCTCCTGGTCCAACAACAATGGCAGTGGCTTGCACTACTTCAATGGCAAAACGCTTGAACTCAATGTTTCGCGGGATTTTACAAGCTTGATGTTTCAAACTGACAGCACTTTTTTTGCACCCACTCCGGAAGGTTTTTTGCAAGAGTATCTCTTCAGTGATGAAAAAATCACCCCAGGAACTCGTTTGCTTCAGTCTAGAATCATCGATCGGCAGCCTACGCTGTGGCAAAATGACACCTTATATTCTGCAATGGGCGATGTATGGAAATTGGTTAAGGACTCCTTGATTGTGTTGAAGCAGGGCCGGCCTTATTTCGCCAATCGATACAGCCTCAATGCCCATCCTGCCTCGGCTTACTATTACATCTATGTGGATGGTTTTGACCGCGATACTGTTTACAAATACCCCAAAGGCAGCTGGCAAAGCCTGGATTCCTGGATTATTGGGGCCGATCTGATGCAAGGCACCTATCTTTTCACCGTTCGACTATTGGCCGAAGACGATTTTTATGTAAGCAGGGCTCCGGGCTTGTTGGTGCGTCGTTGTAGCGGGCAAAACCAACCAGCTCGCATTAAGGAGGGCACGCAGGCCTTTGCCTGCTTAAGCCTTTCCCCTATCCTCCGCCTTCATGCAGCTGCACCTGCCTTTGAATACCTTTGGTCCAATGGTGCAACTACGTCGGGCGTGGACCTGACCACGGTGCAATCCATACAACTTAAAACCGGCGACAGCACGGGTTGCCTCAGCAATTGGTCCGAAGTGTGCAACGTTGGTTTTCCAGAGCCACATGCTGCACCACAAATTGATTACTTTAACGGAGAAATCAGTTTGCAGTTTTGTAAAAAACAGACACTAATTTTTATCGCCAGGCAAAGCAGCGTAGAAGGTTTTGAGTGGTCGAATGGTGTAAAAAAAGACACCCTGCGCACATCTGAGCCTGGACAGTATCGGGTACGTAGTTTTATCCGCAAAGGCTGCCCTGGGCTATGGTCACATTATGTCAAACTCGAACAATTGCCCGACACCATTCCGCGGACTCCGGTGATCCGTACAGAGAAAGGAAATTTTGACTTCTGTACGGGCGAAAAAGCCAATTTACTAGCCCCAACTGGATACAACTATTACGTTTGGTCGCGACAAGAAACCCAATCACCAGTATTCTCCACCAATACCCCACTTAGTGTATACCTCCAGGTTGGCAATGATCTGCGGTGTTTGAGCAACACTTCGGCCACTGTCAATGTCCGGTTCAATCCGGTTCCCAGCAAGCCCAAAATTCAACGACTCGGCAATTTACTAGCGACCAACAGTTTTGGAGAAAATCACGCCTGGTCGAAAAATGGCAGATTGATCCCGGGAAATGAAGGACAGTTTTTGGAAATTGAAACAAACGGAAAATACACGGTCATCACCAATGCCCGGGGCTGTTTTTCCCCAGTTTCGGACACACTTGAAGTAATCGACCTGCTTTTTCAGGGTGACCCCAATAAACGCAATACACTGCGCCTGCGTTTAAGCCCTAATCCAGTGGGGGTTGAAATGTTCATCACTTTGGATGATCAAAACACAAGCGGCAGATTGTACCGCATCAGCGACTTGGAAGGAAAAATTCACCAGCTTGGGTATGTAGACAACAATGGAAAAATTCAGGTGAGCACGCTGCCCAGGGGCATGTACATCCTGAGTTTGTTGTCGAGTAATTTCGATCCTCTTGCCAGCAAATTTTTTAAAGAATAATCCCAAATAGTTTAGCATGAAAAAAGCGAACAACACCTCATTTTGCATTGCCGTTTTGCTGAGTCTTGCCGGCATGTTGCAAGGGCAAAGTATACGTAGCATTGAGTATTTTAATTTTGAAAGTGGGGTTTATCTTCCCGCCGAGCAAATGGTTTACGCAACGGCGGTCGATGGCGCACTCAATAAATATTCCAACAAGTTATTAAAAATTGACCCCGCCTGGGGTGCAGTTCGAGAAGAAATAAACGTGGGTTTTGATCCTCGTTTCTTGTGTGCGACGAGTGATCGTCAATACCTTTTTTTCTCGGCTGATCAACCACGTAGAATCAAAAGATTCAATCCAGCCATTCAAGCCATTGACCAGGATTTTGCCGCGCCGCTGAGTGGTGAAACCCAGTTAAAAGATTTATACAGCATTCCGAAAAAACAGGAAGCAGTTATGCTGCTTACTCAAAGCCCAGAAACCTATGAATTCAGCATTTTGGAGCGTGGCCAAAGCCTGCCTCAAACGGCAAAATTATCCCTCAACGAAGGCTCCGAATTGAGCCTGGGTTTTCAAAATGACAGCACCTTATGGGTCATTTCCACATTCGAAGGCAATATCATTCGTCTGAAAATACGGACCAATGGCATCGTTCGGGAGCAAACTTACTCCGGGTTTAAAGGAATACTAAGTGGCAGTTTTTATTTCTCCGGGCAACATTTTATTTCTACCACGGGCTTGTACATTTCACTAGGAATCAATGGCCCGCAGCTGGAAGATAGACTGGCCATTTCGCACAGTAGTGCCATTGCAGGGGAAGCAGATTCATCGTTTTTTTATGTACTCGAACCCTTTGGCTTTAGTGCTACACAGATCCGCAAATTCAGTAAGCATGATTTTCAAGAGTTGGATAAATGGCAAATTCCCGTGTATCCCAACTACTTCAATTCAAAAAAGTTTTTAATCTGTGGCGATAGACGTTTTGTATTTACCACTTTTAATGTAGAATTTTATTGGGACTGCGTACCTCAAATCAGCAAACCTGTTATTGTGGGTAAGCCTGATGGCGTTTATTGCCTTCCTCAAGATTTGGGCTATGTACTCAAAACCCAGGAGCCTGCAATTGAACTGTTCTGGCAGCGTGAAAACCAAGGGGGCCAATACGCAAGCGAATTGAGCGTTACGGAATCGGGAGTGTATCGAGTAAAAGCAAGCGATAAACGAGGTTGCCAAACCGCATTTTCAGACCCTCTTGGTATCGGGTTACAAAACCCCAGCCCAACAGCGACGATCCTTAATAATCTGAATGTCAGCTTTCCGGTCAACGCCTGCACCGGGCAAGAGATTGAATTGCGAACCTCCACTTTTTTTCAAGTAGACCAATTCGAATGGTCGAATGGTGATACTTCCGCCCGCATTAAAGTAAAAGATGTTGGAGTGTTTCGGGTAAGGGTACGACCAATCGGTGGTTGTTGGAGTATCTGGTCGGATAGTGTTCGGATAAATCGGGTGAAAGAACTTTTTCCCGATCAACCGATTGTTTCATTGGTAAATGCTCAATCCAACGTTTTTTGTTCAGGGGACACCATTGTATTGCAAGCCACGCCCGGATACCTACAATACTTCTGGAGTTTGCCCAATCAAGGTACAGGCAATCAGCTTAAAATCAGCTTCAACTCAATTATCGATTTCGGAGTCAGTGTCTACGTAGCCAATGCAGAACATTGTGTGAGTGAATATTCAGAGCGGTTTCAACTTCGCTACATAGCCAAACCCACTAAACCACAAATTCAACGGGCAGGCAATGTGCTGGTCAGCAGCAATGCCGATCCTGCGGCCATCCACAGCTGGTACCGCAACGGGGTTTTACTCGACAATGCGTCTGGCCGGTATTTGACCGTGCTGCGCGAGGGCTTTTATAGCACACAGGTCACTTATGGTGCATGTTCTTCCCTCCCTTCTGATTTATTTTCGTTTACTGGAATTACTACAGCATTAAGTGAACCTACCCCATCGGATGCCTACCCCTTGTATCCCAATCCAAGTACTGATAAAGTCTTCGTTCAACACCGGGGCACTGAATTCAAACAAAGCCAACTTTTTGATGCACAGGGCAAAGCGCTGCCGCTATCCAATTTTCATAAAGGGCAGGATCAGTATGAAATGAGTCTGGGCGATTTAGCCGCTGGGGTTTATGTGCTGAGGAGTTTTGTGGAGGGAAAATGGTGTAGTTGGCGGTTTGTGAAGTTGTAGGTAGTTAGTGGGAGACTTGTACCAGCGTTGCGCTTTAGTGGCCGATGGGTAAGGCTTGGGCTAGTGGGTAAGTCCGTTTGCCTAGATAAAAACAACGGGGGGTAAAGTGTGCATTTCACTTTACCCCCCAGCTGTTTTAGAAAGGCCTTCAAAATGGAACGTAATTGTTTTGTAATGAAAAGATTATAGTATTTTTATTTGTAAGTGTAAGATAATATTTTGACATTTGTAGAAACCCATTCAGATTATACCAATTTTTTTATTATTAAATATGTTGTTTTAGATTTGTCGAGAAATTGGGTTTTTTGTTTGGGAAAGCTTACTTAACCTAGTTAATATCCTCATTTTGAAAACCTCATTAATCTTACTTTTTGGGTTTTTCTGTTTTTCAGCTTACGGCTTGCCTCCAAATACACTCATCAAAAGTGTTTTGGTAAATGGTTTGTTTTCTCCAAGCAACAACAACAAAATTGATCTAGTTGATTCTGAGAATCTATTAATCATTTTAAACCCACTTCCTCAAAACTATGCTTACAGGTATACCTTTAATGGTGGCGAAGCTAAATTTGTTACCGATTCTTTCCATATTTCACTGTCCAAGCTAAAAAAAGGGTATCATATTTTTGAAGTTACTGTCCACCCTCAATATATACATACCAAACCTGAACAACTCCATTTATCAGTAAACAATTCATTCTTAAAATCGTGGTGGTTCATTCCTGTACTCTGTTTTTATCTATTACTATTGCTAGGTGCATCTCTATATTTCGTTGGATTAATCCATTCCAGGAATAAGGAGAAAGTACACAACCTCCGTAGTGATTGGACCAATCAATTACACAATGATATTGGGGGTGATTTGAGCAGTGTAGCATTGCGTTTAGAGATATTGCGTAAGAAGCTTTCTACTCTAGACCCTAAAATGTTTGATAATTTAAGCAAGATTTTCAATATCCTAAATGATATTCAAAAGAAGCTGCGCTTTGTATTTAATTTAGTTGACCCTAAAAAAGATTCACTCCAAGTCATGTTAATGGGCATTTATGATTATGTGTATGACAATTGTATTGTACAGGGCATAGACCTGTTTTTTGATAACAAAATTTCAGGTGAAGAATCTTTAGGCATTGATGTTGGCCGAATCAATAAGCTTTACTTGTTGCTTAAAGAAATTTTAAACAACACGTTTAAATATGCAAAAGCTACCACTTTATCCATTGACATCCAAAGATGTAAGGAGGGGATAGAGATACAGCTAAAGGAAAATGGAATTGGGTTTGATCCTAAAGCCAACTACAAGGGAAATGGAATCAAAAATCTAATGCAGCTAGCTAAAGATGGATTTATGGACATCACTATTGATTCCGAAATCGGTAGCGGCACTCAAATTAGAATCTTGGTTTATTCCTGAATTTGTAAGAAACCACCAGTTTTGGGGGTGATAAAAAAAAGGGAAGCTTTATACATTTGGAACTTAAAGCAGACAATTATGGTTCGAGTCGTACTATTTGAAGACAATAAAAATTTCAGAGAAGCCTTAGAGCTATTTTTTGAGGACTCTGAAAAGGTGCATTTGACCAAATCATTTGAAGATGCCTCAAAAGCGGTATCTCAGATCAGAGCGTATCAACCTGATGTGGTATTGATGGATATTGAAATGCCAGGGATTTCAGGTTTGGATGCACTCAAATTAATAAAAACAGAATGTCCTGATACCAAAGTAATGATTCAGACTCAATTTGAGGATGATCACCGCTTGTTTGTAGCCCTATGCCGAGGGGCGTGGGGATATGCACTGAAAAGTGATTCTTTGGATAGAATTGAAGCCGCTATTTTGGATGTGCACCAGGGCGGTGGTTATTTTTCGCCAGCAATTGCAGGAAAGGTGGCGCGCTTTTTTCAGGAAAAAGAGCTAAAAGCCGACCCTGATTTTTGCAACTTGACCACCAGAGAATTAGAGGTATTGAAACATTTGGTGAACGGAAAGAGATACCAGGAGATTGCCAATGCCATGTTCATCAGTTATGAAGGGGTGCATTCACATGTCAAAAAAGTATACGAAAAGTTGCATGTGAACTCGAAGTCGGAGGCAATTGTGAAGGCGATTGATGCGAAATTGACTAAATAAATAACAAAAAATGAGCAAAGGATTTCTATCAGTTTCAATTATAGTTAGCATGATGCTAATGTCTATTGGTACCCCTCTACATGGGCAGCCCTATAAAGAACTACATTTACGTTATCGTTACCAATTAATGGATACCTGGTGTTGGGCTGCTGCCATGGAGATGGTAATGAATTTTCATCACCCCGCAGGTGGAGCTTCACCATCACCATCACAAGCTGAAATTATCAAACAATATAGTAGTAAAATACGCGGTTGGGGTCCGGATTCATTTGATTGTGAGTCTTGTGATGGAAATATTTCTGTACCTGTAGCAGGTATTTATTCTGATTGCTCTTTCTCTATTGATTTTTCAACAGAAACTACTATTAGAATAGACTACTTAGACCGGGTGTTTAGTTCTCTCAATTTCTTATCTAGTCAGGAAGTAAATGTTGGCGCATCCCCAATTCCCTGGATGAGATTGAAAAACCAAATAGATGCATGCCGACCTTTTATTGCGTTTATTGATCCCTTGGATGCAACAGGAATCAATGCTGATCATGCTGTAGCAATAAAAGGGTATTACGAAAATAACTCTTCAAAATTCTTAATAGCAAACGACCCTTGGCATTTGTGCGATCAAGGTGAGAACGAATTGTTTATTCCTTATGCTAATTTTCAAGGAGACAATTCTAATGCTGATTTTGCAGTCAATGTAGAGCATGTTTGGGCTATTGTAGGAGATATTCGCCCTAGTACAGTGCATCCAGCTCCTGATGATAACTGCGCTTCGTGCACAGTGATCAATAATGCACTTGAAGGAATAAATCCAGGTTCAAGTCCGTGTTTCACAACTGATTTGACAGATCTCCCGGTCGGCTTGAGGTCGTTAAGGGCAACCAGAACAGGTGTTGGCGGTTCAGAAATAGTAGATACTAAAGATACACTTAAAAGCACTCGATTGGCATCAATATTGAGTAAAAATGCGGGTAATGTCGCGGGGTTCCTGGAAAACAGAATCAATGAGCAGGGCTTACAATCCATTCTTGGAAAACGAAATTATTTTGGCGGCACAGTAAAATATTTGTCATTAGATCAACTAGGCAAGTGTTTCATTTTTCATGTTCCACACAAAATTTCAAAAGCCCTTGATCATCGTGAAGAAGTTATTGATGTCGTTTCGGGGAGCGTTGATTCCAATATAGTTAGCACTTTTCAGAAAGATAGAAAAGGGATGTGGCACTTAAAGAAAATTGCCAATTTCACATTATTAAAAAATAAAATAGCAGTTAAAGTGGGTCAAGAAAATATTGTACTGAGTAATATTCAAGGCCCCGATTCAATTCGGAATAGCTACACTTATGAATTGATTAAAGTTCCTCCATTTCAATATGAATTTTATGCCTTTAGCTATAAAGGAAGCAATTATATGTCTCCAGCTGAGGACTATCCTAAACTTGATCTGCTTAGAGGTGAAGCTAAACCTGAAAAAATAGTGATTGGCGATTTGAGAAAAGTTACGAATGTATATTTAAAGCAATACAGACGAAACTTTGAGTATCGCCGTAAGGGTGTTAGATACCTCAATACATCAGGGAAAGGTATATCCCCAAAATGATGACAATCCATGGTAAACTTCACAATTTAAAAACACTTAAATATGGCTAAAATTTTCAAGACCAGTGGTGGCCAAAAAACAGTAGGTGATTACACAGCTATTCAGGGTTCGATCGATAGTTATTGGTCAGATCCAAAACAGGAAAAGACATTTCCAATCACACTTTGGAAACTCAAACAACTTATTAATGCCTATCCTTCTTCAGAAGTCGCATTAAAAGTTACGGATATTTCCTCACCAGCACTTGTAGACGCTCAGTGGGTTGCCTATGACGAATCTTTAGAAAGTGTTCTAGCCATGCCTACCGTTCAGCCTGCAACAAACTACTATGTTCTAAGTGAATCTAATTTTGACGACTTGCGGAAAGGAGGCAGTGAGATTAAGGAGAATGAGATGCTGATAATTGGACGTATCGGCAAGCAAGTTGTTGAAAATACGACATCTTATTATGCATTTATTTGCATAGGTTCGCTGGTAGTCAAAGGTCCTATTGGCAGTGGCGGCCAAGGTGCCAGCACGGGCTACAAAATCCCCTCACCGTAACTCCATCCATTCCAATTGTCCTGAATTTGCAATCAATTGCCAAATTCAGGACAACTTTTCCCTTTGACCCTATAAAACCTTCCCAAGATGAACTTGATCATAATTGCAAGAATTACCGTGGCAGCCACTTGCCTACCCATCATTATTGCGGCCTTAAAGCGCAAGGATTTAAATAAACCTTTGCGCATTTTTTTAATGTACTGCGTACTCTCCTTAGTGGTCAATGTTTCTGAGCAATTTTTCCTGTGGTATGCGAGTAAAAACTATGCTTCATTAGAAGTGTATTTCAAGTATTTTGATATTCAGGACACGAGTTTCATCGGCATATTGTATTATGTTTTAGATTTTATATTCTTGGGATGGTTTTACACCTTACTGCTTGGAAAAAACCATCAAGGAAGGATTGTTCTTTGGATTTCATACTTATTGTTGCTTGTCTGCGTGTTGAATTATTTATTCATTGAAGGGTACAAAGTTTATGGTAAGTTCAATCCTGCGGCTGATGCAATCTTTATTTTTGTATTGGCCGCCTACTATCTTTTTTTTCTATTTAAATCAAACCTTTCATTGCCGTTATACAAAAATCCTTATGCCTGGATTAGCCTTGGATTGATGATTCCGCACATCATCGGTATTTTCCTCTTTATTGTCGGCGATGTTGTACACAAAGAAAATTATTATCTATTCACCACCTTATCTTCTCTAAAAAACGGCTTCCTCATCATCGGCCAAATCCTCATGGCCATCGGTTTCTACCGTGCTCCCTACACCCGTTTCATCACCCTTCCCGATGAAAAATAACCCAAAAACCACCAGAACTGGTGCTACCCCCTCCCCTCCCCTTGCCTTACCTTTGTACTATCCTCAACAGAACACCGTCCCTGAGGAAACAAAGTGAGCAGGTCCCGCTGTCCGGTAAAACTAAACCGAAACCAGCAACCCCAGTAAAACGTCCGGAACATGGACTGCTCCTCCTCTTCTTCATAAAAAAGGATTTTCCTACTTAGGG
>JAAFHQ010000660.1:0-1568 GCA_013298445.1 Chitinophagales bacterium
AGTTAAAATCAACGATTCTTTTTTACTCAATATCCTCAACGAAACAGCAAGGGCTGCGGCAACTGAAGTGGCCAAGGGGAACCTTTTGGTTTTTGCTGAGTTAGCACCTTTGTATGCGCAATTTTTGCAACTCATTACCCCGCATCCTGATCAGAAGGAGCAGAATCTGGCGGCTTTTTTGAGTTATTTACAACAAAATCAAATCGAAGGTGATTCTTACCAGAAATTGGTCCAGGCTTATTCTGCCTATCAGGAAGCAGTTTTTGAGACTGGCCCTAAAGCTAAAGCGGAGCTGATTTTTTACGCCAATGTATTGGTCGGTTATCACGAACAAATCCGGCTGAATCCGGCCATCAACAACTCTTTGAACGCACCCATCGAGCAGATTTTTAAAAAGAGATTGCTGGGCGGATTGGAGCGATTGATTGAGGCGAGTATTCCCAGTTTTTTGTTCCAACTCATTTCACCCTTGCTTAAAAATAGCCTGACCCCAGTTGTCCATCGAATGGCCACTGACTGGCGGAAGGTTTCAACCAAATTCCTGATGCAGATAGAAGTTCCAGACGGGCATTTGGATTTATCAGAGGACATTCCCCTGATTGCTTATGAGCCAGGCAAGATGTTCCCAGAAGAATTGGCCGAGATTCGCAATCCAGCACTGCAGAAAGTCCTGGCAGAGCTGGATCATAGCTCAAATTCCAGCAAAGGTAGTGCAGCTAAAGATTGGGGAGATTTGGGCGAAAGGATGAATTTTATCGCCGATTTTTTTCGTTCGGCGCAGCAGGATGCACACCTGCTTTGGCCACCTTTTAATGCGCAACAAACTGAACTGATCAAGCAAGGTAAAGTTCCTTCGGGGAAATTGTGATGCTTACTGACCCTGAAAATCAATCCAGGTACTCTTTGTATACAGCTCGATAGCCCATTAGGCGAGCAAGGGGGGCAAGGATCGAAAACACGATTTTTTGCACCATCGGACCGGGTTTGGCCAAGCGATACACCTGTTTAAAGCTGTTAACGAGCACTATACTTTGTAATAAATTGGGCATCCCATCGGCTTTCACTTTACCCGCCTGAGCTAACCCCATACCCATTTCCAGAAAATATTCGGTATCCAGGGCGGGCTGAACCTGCCAATTTACTACTGCTTTTTCCTCGGATTGGTTCCACATAGAATGGACTTGTTTGGGGGGAATTTCGAGGGTGTCGCCCGCATTCAGTACCCTTAATTCGCCATTGAGCCGTACACAAATGCTACCGCTTAATACTTTGAAATGCTCTCCCTGGTGGGGATGAAAATGGGACATTGGCTCGGTGGAATGGGGTTGGTATGTGCTTTCCATTTCCAGGAGAAGTCCTTGGGTATCACGGCTGGTTTGAATGAATTTTATGGATTGCCCGGTGATGGGGTTGGTGACGACTTTGGATGGGTAGGCCATTTTTCTTTTTCCACATGAGACAATTAATGAGTCTGATGGGTGGCAAAAAGTGGATGCCAAAGCGACATTTTATTATCACAGAGGAAAAAAAAGAGGACACAGAGGACACAAAGCGAAGCGTTGTCAACG
>JAAFHQ010000660.1:1578-4104 GCA_013298445.1 Chitinophagales bacterium
TTGTCAACGTCTAACTCTGTGTCCTCTGTGTCCTCTTTTTTTTCCTCCGTGATAATAAAATGTCGCTTTGATGGTGTGTCGTTGTGGCTTGACCTTAGTGCCCCGCCTTCACCGCCACATCGCGGTCAAAATCCAATCCCTGGTGCTTCAGCACTGTTTGTACCCGAATGCCAAAGAACAGAAGGTAGGCAAAACAAAGCAAAGGCACTACGTAAGACAGCTCGATGCCAATACTATCCGCCAGTGCTCCTTGGGTAACCGGAACCACCGCACCACCCAAAATCATCATGATCAGGTAAGCTGAACCCTGATTGGTGTATTTGCCCAAACCAGCCGTAGCCAGCGAAAAGATGCAAGGCCAAAGTACGGAGCAAAACAAACCGCCACTGATGAAGGCGAACAAAGCTACTTGCCCGGAAGTAAGCATACCAATAACCATGGCCACGCCACCCAACAAGGAGAAGAGCACCATCGTACGGATTGGCTTTTCTTGCGCTGCAAAAAACGCGGCAATGATGATCAATACACAGAATGCGTAAGTATAGAGCGGTGAAACATCCGATCCACGCAGGGAATTGACAAACAAAACCACTCCGAAAGCCACAAATGGAGTGACAAAAGTCAAAAGGGTCTTTATTGCTGGTTTAAAATTGAAATTGCTCAAAGCCGCAGTCCAACGTCCCATCATCATACTGCCCCAAAACAGGGAGATGTATTCAGAAATTTGAGAAGAATCCAGGTTTTGCGTCTTTTTCAAATATTCCCCCAGGTTGCTACCAATGGTTACCTCGGCACCTACGTAGCAAAAAATGGCAATCATCCCGAGCACCAATTGTGGGTATTTCAACACCCCGATGCCAATCTGGACGTCCTCGTCATTGGTGATGGTTGGCAATTTGGAAAAACGGAAAAAGAGGGCAAAGAGGATAAAAATCACGCCAATCACCAGGAAAGGCATTTTTACCGCTTCAATACCAACTCCTTCAGGAGCTGCATCTCCAACCGAGCCAAAAATGACAAAACTGATCAACACTGGCCCGATGGTTGTTCCCAGGTTGTTGACCGCGCCACCCAGGTTGATGCGGTGTGCACCCGTTGCGGGGTCACCCAGTGCAATCATAAAGGGCTGGGTAGAAGTTTGTTGCAATGAAAATCCAAGGCCTACCACAAACAAACCGCCCAAAAGCAGGGGGAAAGATTGCAAGGAGGCAGCAGGGATGAACAGCAAGGTGCCTACGGCTGAAATGATAAAACCGTACATGATCCCTTGACGGTAACCAATGCGGTTGAGGATATCACCCTTGAGTGCGGCAGAAACCAAAAAATAGAGGATTGAACCTACAAAATAAGCGGCATAAAAGGCAAAATCCACCAATTGGGATTGCCATTGCTGCAAATGGAACTGCTCTTTGAACATCGGAATCAGGATGCCATTCGATGCAGCGATAAAACCCCAAAAGAACCACACGCTCATCAGGGTGTACAACGCAGTACGGTTGTTCATTGTGTTGCTATTTTTTTGACCAATAATCCAATACCAAAACTTTGTCTAAATGAGGTTTTAGCACCTCCACAAAGGCTTTGTGAGCAGGGTGGGGGAGATAGACTTCCCGATCTGCTTCCGAAGCAAAAGTGACGAAAAAACAGTGGGTAAACCCTTGGTTGAGGTTCTCTGGACTGTTGTTCGTGCCCCATTCAAAGCTTTTTACTTCTTTGATCTGCTTGGGCAAGGCCCGAAAGGCGTCCTCCACTTGTTTCACTTCGGCTGGACTACTGCTGTCCTTGAACTTGAACAATACTGCGTGACGTAGGAGCATCTTTTTTCCTGCATTAGGTGATTGGGCCTGCACTGTGGCAGTGAGCCCACAAAGTAGTAAGGCGATCGTTAGTAAGGTTGGTTTCATGTTGAATATTTAAAAATTAGTTGAGGAGTTGAGAGGTTGAGGAGTTGAGGCTACCGCAGCGACTTGGACGCTACCACACTCAACTTCTCAACTCCTCAACTCCTCAACTTTAGAGCATTGAAATTGGACTCGGGACTATCCGATAATCCTCGTTAAAGGTAGCCAAATATGCCATATCTGTATCAGTGATGGAAAAATCAAAAAGATCAAAGTTTTCTTGCAAACGTTTTGGATTGGCGGACTTGGGGATAGTGGAAACGCCCAACTGGATGGCCCAGCGCAGGATAATTTGAGCAGGTGTTTTACCGTATTTTTTGGCCAAGCTCAGCAATTTTGGATCATTAAAACGTTCGCCTCGCACCAAGGGTGTGTAGGCTTGCAACACAATTTTTTCTTGTTGACAACGCTGGAGCAAACCTTGTAAAAACAAATAAGGGCTGAATTCAACTTGATTGACCACCGGTACAACTGCTGCACTGGGCAAAAGCTCGTCCAAAAAAGGCTCCAAATAATTGGCTACCCCAATTGCGCGTACCTGCCCTTCCTGGTACAAACGTTCCAGCGCCCGCCAGGTATCCTGTCTTTTGTTTTTGATGGGCCAATGGACCAGGTACAGGTCGAT
>JAAFHQ010000661.1 GCA_013298445.1 Chitinophagales bacterium
GAATGATGAACTCGGGTGTCCAGTCCACAAAGCGCCACAACTCGTGAAAACTGCCTTTGACCTTATCGGAAACGGGCACTGGGCTGGCCCAGGCAATGCCCAAAATTTGTAAGCGGTGGAGCAGGTGGCTAGCCTTGAGGTTGGAAGGCGTGCGCAAATCCAGTTCTTTTGGCTTCTCAAGATCAGCCCCACCCCGGTAAAATTTGTTCAAACCCGCGCTTTTGATGCAGGCTTCAAAATCTTCTTGTAAGGGAATACCACTCACCTGCGCCGGTACATTTCCCCTGATTTTGCCAATGACCAATTCTTGCTGGATGAGCTGGAGCGGCGCTGCGTCACCTTGCCCAAAAACGGCCAGTGCAGCCTCTTCCAATTCCCCAATCCCGGTGGTACTGCGATGGCGTAGGGCGGCCAATGCATCCGCCAAACGCACCGCCTCTTGCACATGGGCGGCCGAGGCATCCAGGTGTTTTTGGCGCAGCAATTGAGCGACCCGAATCAACCAACGCACCCCTTGTTCTTCGGGGTGCAAAAAAAGCAACTCGTACCAAGCGGGCGAGAGCACTCCTGCGGCATAGCCCGATTGAAAGGCCAGCCGGTCGTAACTCCAGGGAACCCAGGTGCAGCGGGTTTTGACTTTTTTTAGGCCCCGCAACAGCGCATTGTCGTTTTTGGCCGGGTATTGCTGGAGCGCATATAGCGCGGGTGAATGCCAGGCCCCACACACAATGGCGATTTTTTGAAAACCTTCTTTTTCGGCCTGGCGGATGGTTTTGCGCATGAAGGCTTCGCGCAGTAAGGTTTCTGTACTTTCCATCCTCAGCCCTTCTTGGCGCAGCGCGGTCATCATCTCCAGGATGGCATCAAAAACGGCATTGTCATCGCTGTAGGTTTCAAAGGTATGTTCCCACCAACGCTCGCTGTCGTCGTAACCCGCCAGGGTAGCGAGGTAGTGCATGGGGTCACGCAGCATTAGGACCAGTTCAGGGTCGGGCGCTTCGCTTAGTTGCAGTTGGGGCAAATTGCTGGCCGAGTCGCGCAAGGCAAAGGTATGGGCCATGGGCAAATCCATCGGGCGGGCGGGTATGCCCACGCGGTGGGCATAATTCAAGGCTTGCCACTCGGGGGAAAAAACGGCAAAGGGCAGGAAGCTGGCTTGTTGCAAGTGTTGGGGATTGTACAGCAGCAAAGCGACCGGAACCTCCAGCTCCGCATGGCTGATCCACTTCAGGGCGGGCTGGCAATCTTCGGGCAATTCGATGAGCACACAGTCGGGCTGCCACTGCTCCAGGGCGCGGAGGAGTCGTTGGGCGGAGCCGGGACCGTGGTGGCGAATGCCGAAGATTTTGTGCATGAGGGTATGGTTTGGGTGGGGAAGATACTGAATATGGAGATACGCTGAAAATGTTAAATCTTAAAACATTGAAGTTGTTTGTTGGGAAATATTGATATTATATGTGATTTTACTCGTAAAAGCGCACTACATTCAATATTCAAAAAATGAGACATCTACTAATTTTATTGGGAATTGCCATTTCGTTGAATTCTTGTTCAGGAGATAAATCAAATAGGATTGTTGACAATTTGATTGGCACCTGGACTCTTGACAGTATTTCTACACCAAGCGGTGGATTCTTTGCGAATAAAGATTCTAAGACTTTAATATTTAAAAACAAAACAGATTATTCATATGAGTGGTGGAATGGAGATGTCGGAAATACTTTTACTGGAAAGTTCTTTATTTTGGATAATCCCAAGCGTGGATTAAAGACTCTGACTTGTATTCCTGATATTCAGATTTCAGGGAAAGATACGATTCGCATAAAATATATGAATTTGGATATAGTAGACCTTCAGAAAAATAGACTCATTCTGATTAATGAGACAAAATGGATTGATAGAGATAGTTTGCCTAGCTTGATATTTAATGAAGTACAGATTTACAAAAGAAAAAATACCAACCAAAGAGGTAAAAGAACCAGTCTATTGAAGTGAAATAAAATCCTTGATTCCAAAATAATGAAGAAATGAAGAAATGAAGATATCCATTCAATCAGTCGCTCTGCTTTTATCCATACCACTTATTCTATTGGCATGTAATAAAGAAGAAAACTTTCCAGACCCTCCAATAAGTCATACTGAACTGTGGAATTGTCATCACCAGATGACCTGGGATTCTTTAAAAACAAAAGATGCGTTAATTGGTGAATGGGAATGGGAATACATTGCTTGTGCTTGGAATCTAAAAGCCGCCAGTTACGAGGAGTTTAAAGGATTGACGGTTGAATTTAAGCCCGATAATACGTTAGAGGTCAAAGAAAATGGGCAGACAATTGAGACATCAAACTGGAAAGTTGTTGATGGCGATGCTGATTTGTTTGCATTAAGTGTTGATACAGGAGGAGCTCCGCTTTTCGGGCGAATTTTATTTTGTGAAAACAGGGTAGTATTTGGGGGCAGCTACATAGATTTATGCGATAATTACTTTAGAAGAAAGGAATAAGGAGACAGTCTGCAACAACAAACGGAGCATCACTTGCATCAAATCCGAATAGCGGCGGGCATGC
This sequence comes from Chitinophagales bacterium, assembly GCA_013298445.1. Classification (GTDB taxonomy): domain Bacteria; phylum Bacteroidota; class Bacteroidia; order Chitinophagales; family Saprospiraceae; genus Haliscomenobacter. The sequence continues at coordinate 2,568 of JAAFHQ010000661.1, forward strand.
GGGTGGGAAATCTCAACCTGCGTGGGAGTAATGCATCTACTAATACTGGAACTTATATTGCATTGTGATTGTTGCCGAATTAATAATAAGGTAGGGTATGAGTGAAATAGGAATAAATGTATCATGAAGTGACTAATTAGAGTGGTAACGAATGTTAGTTACAACCTTAACCAACACCCATAACAACCACGAAAAGAATGGACAAATGCAGACAGAAGAAATTATAGGTAAAACGGTTACAAATATTTACTCATTGGTGACAGCTGAGGTTGGCTGCTTAGATACTGTTGAGTGTTTTATTGAACTTGACAACACTTATTTTATTGACATTCCATTTGGTAATAGTGACAACATTTGGTTAAAGGAGTTAAATAAAGACGCTATAAGCCTTTTCGCTGACTTATCGGACTATCCGGTTTATCACCTTAACAAGGACAAGAAAAAGGTCGATGAGATTGCTGACAACTACCAACGACAAAGACAAAATATTTTAAACAGACTTCGTAAATTTTTATTTGGACAAGATATAGTAATCAAGGACTATCAACCTTATGATGTTGAGTACAAGGAAAACAAACTGAAACATATTAAGGACAGAAAAGTAGTTGACTTTATTTGGTATGCTGACGACAGCGACAAAGGATTTTTTCTACTAGACAATGGATATTTGATTAGTGAAACGACAGTTGCTCCACACGGAACAGGACTTGCTGGGCTGAATTATTTTGAAAGTTTGGAAAATTTGGCAGATAGACGAGGGAACCTATATTTAAAACTTACAGATGAAAAGAAAGTAAAATAACGAGAGCAATAGGAACCAAAAATCATCTACAAAAATTTGCTTTAGAACAATGCACACAAAAGCTCAGCTAGCCCCATGAATCATCAACTCAAATCCCAACAAGCAAACAAACAAATAACAAAGCCTTATCTTGCGAACAATTCATCAAAACAATCTGACGATGAAAGTAAAAATTAAACAAGCGATTGCAATGGCCAGAAACAATGAAAGCCTGGAAGGGCTGATTATCGAGGATTTGCAGGATACTCAAGTTATGAAAATCACTCCCCAAACGAAATAAGTGAAACAAAAAATACGTTTCATTTGTTTCGTTTGTATCTTTAGGTTAAACCAAGCTGAAATGAGTGCTGTAATCCAGAAAATAACCAAGTCAGATCAAAAGATCGCACTTTTATCCGCCAAACCACTTGCTGACAGCGAAGACCAAGCTATTAAAGATAAGGATGAAGTCATCAAATTGAGGATTCAAGGATCGGATGAAGTAGTCATCATCCCGCTAAAGGCTCTACAATTATTAAATGCGATCATCAGCAATATGGCCCAGGGCAAATCAATTGCGTTGATGCCTACAGATGCAGAAGTGAGCACCCAACAGGCTGCTGAAATTTTAAATGTCTCCAGACCGCATGTAATCAAGCTATTGGAAAAAGGCGAGATCCCCCACAAAAAAGTAGGTAGCCATAGGAGAATTCTACTGCAAGACATTCTCAAGTATGAATCCAACTTCAAGTCAGA
>JAAFHQ010000662.1 GCA_013298445.1 Chitinophagales bacterium
GAACATGACGTTGGCACTGGAGAGGGAAGTTTTCTCAAATGACTTGTATTTCTCCTGCTGGATTTGTGAGGTGATCGATTCTGGTGATATGTTGAGCATGGTTTTTAAGTTGAGGAGGTTGAGGGAGGTTGAGGAAGGTTGAGGCTACCGCGAGCGGTTTTGACAATACCTTTGTCTATGTCGCTCGCGGTAGCCTCAACCTTCTCAACCTCCTCAACCCAATAATTCAATTTCTTTACTGCGAAACACCGTATTAAAAACGGGATGGTCTTGTAGAGATTGCCAGGTGCCTTCCGCAATGATTTGCCCCTGTTCCATGAGCAACAAGCGGTCGCATTGGGCAGCCAATGCCGGATCGCTGGAAACGGCGACCAGGGTCCAGGGGGCACCGCGACGAGCGATGAAACTGGCAATAGAATCGCGGTCTTTGGACTCCAGGCTTTTAAAAAAATCTTCAGCTAAAAGCAACTTGGGCTGGGTAACTACAGCGCGCAATAAGATCAGCTTGGTACGAATACTGTGGGGAATGTTGCGACCTTCTGGCAACAAAACGGTATTGTAGCCATTTGGCAAATTGCGGATGTAACTGGCAATACCCAATTCTTCGGCTAAATCAACAATGGACTCCAGTGGGGTATCGGGATTACCCAGGGTGATGTTTTCAAGGATGGTTCCGGTAAAAATATTGGATTCGTGAATATAGTCGCCAATATTGCCGCGCAAACTGCACAAATCAAGGCTTTTTAACGGAAAACCATTGTAAGCAATGCTGCCCTCAAAGTCGGCGTAAATCCCGGCGATGAGCTGTAGCAGGGTACTTTTGCCAGAACTTTGGCTGCCTGCAATACAAACCCGCTCGCCGGGTTTGATTTCCAAGGAAACTCCATTCAGGGTGGCACGGTCTGAATCTTCAAATTTGAAGCTCAGGTTTTCGATCTGCACATGCATCGGCTTCTCTCGGTCAATTTGATCAAAACGCAAGCCATCACTTTTTTCAATGGGAAGGTCGGTCAAAAAGCCCAGTTTGTCCAATGCAGTCAGTACATCATAGATGACCTCCATGGTCAAGATCAACTTTTCTACATTACCAATCACCAGGATCACCACAATTTCTGCCGCCACAAACTGCCCGATGGTCATCTGGTTATTGATGACCAGATAACTACCCAAAGCCAGCAGGGCGAAGGTAATTAGTACCTTGAAAGCAACGATGACTGCGTATTGGAACTTGAGCACTTTGAAGTGCTCCGCACGATTGTCGAGGTATTTGGACACCAACCCATCAGTTCGGCGCAGTGGATAGGGGGTATAACCCGCCATCTTGAAAGTACTCAATGATCTGGCCATTTCTTCCAGCCAATAGACTACCTCGTACTTGTATTTCGACTCGCTCAAACTGGTTGACAAACCTCTTGGCCCCGTAAAACGGTACACCAGAAAAAGCAAAAGTGCCAAAAACACCCCAAAAAAGGCGAAGAAAGAATGGTAAAAGGCCATCAAAATCACCCCAAACGTAATATTGAGAATAGCCTCGGAAAAGTCAATCAGAATTTTTGGCAAACCCTTTTGCAAATTAAGGGTGTCAAAAAATCGGTTGACCAATTCTGGTGGATAAAACCGCGTCAGTGAATCCAGTTTTAAACGGGGCAATCGGTACGAAAAATCAAAAGAGCTGCGTACAAAAACCCGCCGCTGGAGGGTTTCTGTTATGGTGATCTGCATGATTTTAATGATGCCAGTTAAGGCAGTACCGATGGTTACAACCCCAATCAACAACCAGAGTGAGGCAGAAAAATCTCCGCCACTAATCAAGCCGATGATGGCCTGTACACCCAGGGGAAGAATCAAGCCAATCAGACCAGCAAAGATGGAATTGAGGTAGATGTAGGTGATGTCTTTGCGGTCTAGCCGTAACAATTGGAAAAAACGCTTTAGCGGATGGATATTGGAGTTACCAGCCATTCACATTTCAATTTTTAGATTAAGGTCACAATTCACAAATTAACTCAAAATATCTTCAATTTGTTTAGCTGTGTACAATTTCCGCATTTGCGCCTGCAATTTTTGGCGGGCAAAGAAAATTCTACTTTTGATGGTGCCCAACGGCACCTCTAGTTCATCGGCGATTTCTTCGTACTTAAATCCTTGAAAGTGCATCAGGAAGGGAATGCGCGCCCAGTCTTCCAGTGTATTTACCACCTTTATAATTTCCTCCTGCATTACGGTAGATTCACCCTGATTGCTCACTGATTGATGACCTGAGTCCAGGAGATAATCGTTGGAAGTATTGTCGTTGAGCGTTTGACGGCGCTTGCGTTTGCGGTACTCGTTGATGAAAGAATTGCGCATAATGGTCATCAGCCAGGCGCGCAAATTGGTCTGGGGTTCGTAACGATCCCGGTATTTAAAAGCTTTAAATGCAGTTTCTTGTACCAAATCACGGGCGGATTCTTCATCCTTGGTCAGATTAAGGGCAAAGGAGAACAAGGTTCTGCGCAGACGGTCAAACTGAGTTGAAAATTCGATCGTGGACATGGCTTGAGTTTTTACTACTTGATTTAATAGTATTACTATCAACAAAGATAGTTTGCCCTTGTTCTCCATGCAAGCCTTTGTTGAACTTTTTTTAGAAAAAAATTAAACAAAAGCGCTACTTTGGTTATAAAAAACTGATTTTGAATCGAATAAAAAAGAACACTCGTCGCCTTTTTTTTTAAATTGGTCGTTATAACTTTATCCCAATGGAAAATAAACTATGGTCTCCCTGGATTCGTGGCTTTGAAGCTTTTTTGCTGTTGGAACGAAGTTTGTCACCCAACACCATTGAAGCCTATAAACGCGACTTGGGAAAATTGGCGGAATACTTGCTTTTGCAGGATCGGAAGGTGCCCCCCAGCGAAATACAAACAGAGGACTTGTTTCAGTTTTTGATGTCGCTGAACGAACTGGGACTCAGTGCTCCCTCACAGGCGCGCCTGATTTCGGCGCTCAAAACTTTTTACAAATACCTGCTGCTGGAAGGGGGCGTCCAAAATGACCCCACCGCTTTATTGGAAGGCCCAAGGCTGCAACGCGCAATTCCATCCGTGTTGAGTTACGAAGAAATACAGGCCATGTTGGCCACCATTGATTTGAGTACCCCCTTGGGCTTGCGCAATCGCGCCATCTTGGAATTGTTGTACGCCTGCGGGCTGCGGGTAAGCGAGTTGTGTGATTTGCGCTTGTCCAACCTGTTTTTAGATATTGAGTTCATTCGCATCATCGGCAAGGGCAACAAGGAGCGGATCATTCCAATCGGCGCCGATGCTATCAAACACCTGGGTTTTTACTTAAGTAGTGTACGCCATCAAATGCCCAATATCAAAAAAGGGCACGAAAACTACGTTTTCCTCAACCGGCGCGGGGCAAGACTGAGTCGGGTGATGGTTTTTTTGATTGTCAAAGAAGCGGCAGCTCTGGCGGAGATTGCTCAGGAGGTAAGCCCACATACTTTTCGGCATTCTTTTGCGACACATTTATTGGAAGGCGGGGCAGACTTGAAGGCGATTCAGGATATGCTGGGGCACGAGTCGATTTTGACAACAGAGATTTATACGCATCTGGATACGGATTATTTGAGGGAGACGGTGTTGAGGTTTCATCCGCGGAACAAACAACATTAAAAGCACTGGATTATTGGTGATTAAGAGAAATCTATTATCTTGAAGCACAATTCTGTCTTTGGTAGTGGGGCAAAAATGAATGTTCATTTTTTGTCACCCTTGGATTTCATTCACCAAAAAAACCAATTCCTTATGACCCTCATCTACCTTCTCATCATCGGAGCCATCTCCGGCTGGCTAGCTGGCCAAATCATGAAAGGCGGCGGCTATGGCCTGCTTGGCAATATTATTCTGGGTATCGTAGGCTCCTTTGTGGGCGGCTGGTTACTCGGAGTTTTGAACATTTCCCTCAACATTGGTAGTGCCACCGTGAGTACCATCATCCAGGCGGTGATTGGGGCGATTGTGGTGATTTTTGTGGCGGGTCTGTTCAAAGGACGATAATCGCTGGGGCGATAATCTGGTAGGGGCGATCCTACGTGATCGCCCCCGCAAAAT
>JAAFHQ010000663.1 GCA_013298445.1 Chitinophagales bacterium
AAACCATTCAGCGCCTAAACATGATCGATAAAAAGACTTTTACAACTGCGCTGAATATTGGATCGGAGGATAAATTTTTGAGCCGAGGTCAAATTGATCGGACCCTCTTTGGTTATGAACTGGGTAAATTGCACGCTGATGCGGATGGAAGCTACGCGCTGATTGCAGGTCGAAGGGACAATACGCTGGTACTTGATATTCGACCCGATATGGTGTTGCAACGCATTCGGGTTTTGCCCACTCCTTTTTCCTTTTCACAACCTCGGCCTGGAGAAGTTGCGCAGGGCTTCCTTGCGGGCTTTTATTTCCGACAGGGGGATAAGTACTTTTTCATTTTTGTGGACCCCAACAATGGCGCAACCGATGATCGGGGCAAAAAAATCCGCACCGATACGCCTGGCCGTGCTTTTTTGGTTGAAATGAAAGAGATCGGACGCCTCGAAACGCGACCACTACAATCTAAATTTAACCTGCGCCCCAATGCCACGCTGGAACCTCAACACTGCCGACAAATTAATGACGACGAGGTGTTTTTAATGGGAACTGAGCCAAATAAGGAGGGAGGTTTGTCTTTGGTGTATATTGTTGAGCAGATTGCCAACTTGATCAAATAAGGGACCAAGATAACCGTACAAATTGGCCCCTACTACGTCTTCTGCCGTTTCTGCACCAGCAAATGTTCACAGACCTTGCGCGAGAGGGTTTCTTCCAGGGTACTTTCCAAACGTACCTTCATCGACTCATCGTACTCGTGCAAATCCAACACCTCCAGTTCTGCGCCCAAACCCAGATGTAGGCGATCCAGGTATTGCAAAAACGCTGGGGCATGATCCTGCACGCCTACCACGATGACTTTATCCCCCACTTTTGAGTCTGCCAATGGTGCTTGTTTGCGGAAAGTAAAATTGCCTTCGGCATCGGGAATGGGATCGCCGTGGGGGTCAAATTTGGGATAAGCCAAATAAGTGTCCAATCGTTTGATTAACTCATCCGACTTGATGTGTTCCAACTGCTCCGCTATATCGTGTACCTCATCCCAGGAAAAGCGCAATTTTTCTACCAAAAAAACCTCCCAAAGGCGGTGTTTGCGGATCAGTGCAGTGGCAATGCGGGCTCCCTCTTCGGTAAGGCTGACGCCTCGACGGCTTTCGTAGAGGACCAAGCCTTTTTCATTCAGCCTTTTGATCATATCTGTGACCGAGGCTGCACTGGTACTCATGTCCGCAGCGATAGCGTTGGTACTGGCTTTGGCCGCACTATTTTCCGAAATTTTATAAATGGCTTTCAGGTAATTTTCCTCGGTGTGCGAGATGTTGTCCATGATCATAAAAAGTTGAGCCGGTTGAGCAAAGCCTGTTTGTGGCTGCGGCTAATGGGAATAACGGTATCGGCAATGACCAAAGTGTTTTCCTCGATGTCTTTGATTTTGTCCAGATTGATGATGTACGAGCGGTGTACCTTCACAAATCTTGGATCTTTCATTTTGGAATCTATGCCCTTCATGGTACCGTGAATGATGTGCCGTTTGCCATTGGTAATCCGGATGGTCACATAGTCGCCCAGGTTTTCGAAAAAAAGGATATCGTCCAAACTGATGCGCACCAATTTCCCCTCTTCCCGAATGTACACATCCTTGGCTTCTTCCTTGTACTTCTGAATGCGGCGTTCAGCATCCAGTACTTTTTCCAGGGCTCGTTGGAAACGCAAGAAAGTAATTGGCTTTTTCAAATAATCAATCACCTGATATTCAAAAGCCTCAAAGGCGTATTCCGTTTTGGATGAGGTAATGATGATGTGAGGAAAACTAGAGAGGCGGTCCATAAACTCGATGCCACTCAGCCCCGGCATCTCGATGTCTAAAAAAATAAGATTGACTTGTTCCGTATTCAAAAATTGTAAAGCAGCTTCAGCAGAAGTAAAACTGGCGGCAACTTCCAGATTTTCCGCACGTTTGCACAAATTTTCCATTGCAGTACGGGACATCAGATCATCATCTACGATTATACATTTGAGCATGGGAACGAACTTAGGTGTAATGTAAGGATACAATATGAACCGCAGAATGTCAAAGGTAATATTAAAGATCGAGAAGATGTTAATGGAAAGAACAATAAGAGGTGCCCTAAAAAAAAGTTGCCCACTTTAGAACCGTCTCACCGGCCTGAAGTGGGGCAACCAAACTTCCTATTCCCAAAACCCTTGACAATACACACTCGCGTGTGCAAGTTGCCAAGAATATCTTATAAAAATCAGCCGCTAATTGAGCCTTGCTGAATGTGTTAGTGTCTATTGTCAGCACCACAACCTCATTGTGATGAAACAAATATAGGAGGAGACTCTGAAACTGTATTATTCTTTTAGGTTTTTGGAGGGATTTTTACTGCTTTTGGCAGGAAATTTTATTTTTTCGGTTCAGTAAAAGTAAAACTATAATTATTGATAGCGAAAACATAAGGCTGCCTGACAAATTTCCTAGGTGATATCCCAAAAAGAACGGGGCCTCCGCAGCACTACAATGGCCATATATATGGTGTGTGAAAAATAAGCAATGCCCATTGCAATCAAACACAACCAGGCCAGTGAATCAAAAAAATGCAAGCCGAATGGCAATACTACCGCAGCTCCCAAAAAAAGCCACAAATACATTTTCGCCGGGCGATAATGATGCCACAGCCACAACTGGGCAGCACTGGTAATTTGGATACAACCAAGAATAAGGAGTGCCACAATCGCAGTTGTTCGCCAGGGCTCCAGCGAAGAGAATAACCCAAATGTGGTCAGTAAAACACCCTGTATCAACAGGTCAAGTTTCATGCGTAGGCGGGATACCATAGTTTATGCAGCGTTGATTGGTACAAAAATAACCCAAATAAACTAGACTTTCAATTTATTTTGAAAATATTGAAAATTTATTTTTCAACTAAGCATTGAAATATTGCGTTAAATTAGTTGAGTACTTGGTAAATTGTTATTAATTCGTTAAATGTTTGGATCAAAGCCCATGGAGCAGAACCAATTCGTTAAAAAAACATACTTTCAATCGTTTAAAGCGATGATCATGAAGTTTAGAGGACCAATATTTTTGTCGGTAGTAGTAGCCGGTTTTTTACTGGTGGCATTTTACCCACGTAAAGCAGCAGAGAGCGCCGAAAAAGACGCGGTATTGATGAAGTTGCTCGTATCGTTTTTGAATGAGTTGCATTTCGATCCCAAGACCATGGACGATACCTTCTCTGAAAAATTTTACACCCTGTATTTGGAATCGCTGGACCCCAGCAAACGCTTCCTGACCCAGGAAGATACCAAAAAACTGGAAGCTTATCGCCTGAAACTGGATGATGCCATTAATAGCGGCAGCTCTGAATTTTTTGACCTTTCAGTCGGTATAACAGAAGCTGCATTGCAAAAAACGCAAGGTTATTACCGCGATATCCTGGCTCAGCCCTTCGATTTCAACGTCAATGACGTTTACGAGACTGACCCGGAAAAGCGGGCTTTCGCAAAAAACGATGCGGAATTGAAAGAAATGTGGCGCAAGATGCTCAAATACGAGACCTTGGCCCGCATTATGGATAAGGAGGAAGGGCTAAAATCGGCAAAGTCGGGTGAAGAAGCAGCTCCAAGCACACCTGAAGCCATTGAAGCAGAAGCTCGTAAGGCACTGTTAAAAAGTTATGATGACTGGTTCAATCGTTTGACCAAAACCAAACGTTCGGATCGGTTGAGCATGTACCTCAATAGTTTCACCCACCTTTACGATCCCCATACCGATTTTCTGGAGCCTGCCGACAAACAGGATTTTGACCTGAACATCTCTGGTCGCCTGGAAGGGATTGGTGCCCGGCTTCAAACAGTGGGAGATTATACCAAAGTATCGGAAGTAGTAGTAGGTGGTCCGGCCTGGAAAGGAAAAGAACTGCAGGAAAATGACCTCATCCTCAAAGCTGCCCAAGGCGACAATGGCGAATGGTTGGATTTCACTGGGATGTTGAGCAATGAGGTTGTTTCGCATATTCGAGGCAAAAAAGGGACTAAAGTGCGCCTGTTGGTCAAAAAAGTAGACGGCAGCACCAAAGAAATCACCATCATCCGCGA
>JAAFHQ010000683.1 GCA_013298445.1 Chitinophagales bacterium
CGCTTTCCCGGTGTGTAAAACCCACAATGCCCGCCATACCTTGGCGCCATCAGGTGGAAATAAGGAGATTTTTCCGCCAATTCATACGGGAAACAGGAAGGGCTCAAAAAGGTATCATCTTTGGCATTGATCAACAAGGTTGGAATGCGAATCTCGGGTAAAAAAACAACGCTACTGTTGCGCATCCAATAGTCTTCCGCACTTGCAAAACCATGCACCGGAGCCGTAAAAGCCCCATCAAATTCCCCAAAATTGCGCGGTTTGGGGATGCTGACTTGAAACTGATCTGGGAAACGTAGGGCTTTTTCATGCATCTTGGGGTTCAGTGTGCTCATGAAGCGGTACATGTAAATCCAGTTCTTCAATTTGTTGAACTCTTCATTGGCGCTGGGCACATCACAAGGCACGGATATGGCTACGGCCTTTTTGATTTCGGGGTAAACCTGAGCGCTTTTTTCCCCGAGGTATTTCATCACCACATTGCCCCCGAGGCTAAAACCGACCAAAGCAATTTCGCGGTACTGTTTTTTGGCCAAAACATGTTGCAGCACCACATCCAAATCACCCGTTTCTCCGATGTGGTAGGTACGCAGCAGTCGATTGTTCTCGCCACTACAACCCCGAAAGTTCATACCTAAACCATCCCAGCCCTCTAGGAAAAAACGCCGAATCATCCCTTTAATGTACCCCCGTTCAGCTGAGCTTTCCAGGCCATGCAGCACCAGTACCAGGCGATCGCTGCCTTGGTTAGCCCAATCCAGGTCCAAAAAATCCCCATCAGGCGTATCGATGCGTTCCCGTTCGTAGTGCAAATCAGGCACCTCGCGCCGCAGCGAAGGATAGATGGTATTCACATAAGCGTTGCGGAACAACCAGGGTGGAAGGTAATCGTCTTTTGAAATAAAGGGCATACGTAAACCTGTGTTAATTAGGCGACATTTTAGCGCAAATTTAGTCGTATATTTGGATAATGAAAAGTGGTTTCCAACATACTATGACCTTGTTTCTGCTGTTTTACAGCCTCTCGGGTTTTTCTCAACAGTACTTCAAGTTGCTGGAGAAATCGGTCAAGCCGTATGAGCAAAAAATTGCCCGCTTTTCCAATGGAGACCTGCTGATCTGTGGCTCCCCGGTGCGGGGTGAAACCGCCAACCGCAACGGTGAAAATTACCCCAGCCAGTTGACGCTGAGTCAAAATGGTCAAATCAGCCGACAGCGGCGCCTGCTGATTGCGCAGTCACTCCAAACGGATGGCATTTACCAAAGTCTGGCCAGTAAAGGCCGGGTTAGCATCATTGGCAGCCAGGATTTAAGGGAGGCTTCAGCAGATCGCTACGCAGGATTTGTGCTACAGGCAGCCATCGACTCCAATCAAGGTACTTGTTTCCGTTGGGAAGATTTCAGTTCGACATCAGCACATACCAGCCCGATCGCGGTTGCCTCACAAACGGTTACGTTTTTCCCTTTCAATCCCCGTTACCTCGAAGCCAAGATTGACAATGCGCCTTGGAAATTCGCCTTCGCCCAAAGTTGTGACCTCACTCAAAACCGCATCGTTCGCGTCGACAGTACCTTAAGCTGCGGGCTAGACTGGAGCGTAGAACTGCCCAATGCCGAATTCATTTGGGAAGATGGGACTCCCTCTTCCAGCCGGACCCTCAGCAAACCAGGCATTTACCGCGCTTCCGATTACAATTGTATTGCCCCTACCATCCTTGAATATGAGGTAAAGCGGGAGCCCTGCGCCTGTTTGGTGTATCTACCCAATGCTTTTAGTCCCAACGAGGATGGCCACAACGACCACCTAAGCTTGTTCAGCAATTGCCCCCTGCAAAATGTGGAAATGAGCGTGTACAGCCGCTGGGGTGATCGGCTGTTTTCGGCCATTGGTGCTGATGTACAATGGGATGGGCGAGCCCGCCAAAACCCTGCTGATCCGGGGGTGTATATGGTCGCTATTCGTTATCAGGTACTGGATGAAAGTGGAAATATCCAGGAAGGAACTTTGACGCAAAAGGTGCAATTGTTGCGGAATTAATCTAGATTTTTTTAATCTTGTCCCTACATTTTACCCAAACCATAAACCAATTGGTCATGTTCCATTCCCTGTTTGCACGCAGCATTTCAGCATTTCTTTCCTTGGGCTTTTTGAGTCTGTTTTTTGTTCCGCATCATTTAGCTCCCCCACCTGCCAAGCCTAAAAAAATAGCCACCATTGCCTATTACATGGGCAATGGCCAAAACCTGGACCAATACAAATGGGGGCAGGTCACCCACGTCATTTATAGTTTTTGCCACTTGCGTGGTCAACGCCTGGCGGTTGATGATGCCAAAGACAGCATAGCTATTCGCAATTTGGTAGCGCTGAAGAAAAAACACAAACAACTCAAGGTGTTGCTTTCACTCGGTGGCTGGGGCGGTTGTGCGCCTTGCTCGGGTGTTTTTGCCAAAGCTGATGGCCGACATGAATTTGCAAGTTCTGTCAAAGACCTGATGCAGGAATACGGTGCCGATGGCATCGACCTGGATTGGGAATACCCAGGTATTGAAGGTTATCCAGGTCACGCCTTTATGCCCGAAGACAAGGCCAATTTCACCGCCCTGGTGCAGGAATTGCGGCAGGTTTTGGGTAAAAAAGCCGTACTGAGTTTTGCCGCCGGGGGCTTTGCCAGTTTTATTGAAAAATCCATTGAGTGGAACAAGGTGATGCCCCTGGTCAACTATGTCAATTTGATGAGTTACGATCTGGTGAGTGGGTATAGCACGGTTACCGGGCACCACACGCCTTTGTTTTCCAATGAAAAGCAGAAAGCCTCCGGTGCGGATGGCGTGCAGCAGTTGCTAAAGATTGGCGTGCCAGCTGAAAAGATTATCTTAGGTGCCGCTTTTTATGCCCGCAGCTGGGTGGAGGTTGAAAACGTCAATCGCGGCCTATACCAGTCGGGCAAATTCAAATCCTTTGTGCCTTACCACCGCATTTCCAGCACTTTTACGGCGGAAGAGGGTTTTGTGTTTTACCGCGATTCGGTTTCGCAGGCGCCTTGGGCCTACAGTCCGCAACGCAAGGAATTTGCTACTTTTGACGACTACAGTTCGGTGAAACTCAAAACGCAATACGTGATGAAGCAAAAGCTGGGCGGGATCATGTTTTGGCAGTTGACGGATGATAAGCCGGGCACGGGTTTGTTGCAGGCGATTTGGGAGGCGCAGCAGTGAGATTTTTTAAAAGAATTGCTTAACTAACTTTCAACGATCAATAAACCAGGTATGAAAATAGCTATCACGATGTTCTTCCTTCTCATGGGAAGTCTATTTCTTTTTGCTCAAAACCTCAACCCCCAAACCCAAGCCTTCGACACCTACGCCGAAAAAGCCATGCAAAGTTGGCAAATGCCCGGCATGGCCGTAGCCGTGGTAAAAGATGGGCAAATCCTCTTCAAAAAAGGCTACGGAGTCCGGCAGCTTGGCACCACGAATATGGTGAACACCCAAACCCAGTTCGCCTGCGCTTCGACTACTAAAGCCATGACCGCCGTTTGTATGGCCATACTCATCGACGAAGGCAAAGCCACCTGGGATGATCCGGTCAGCAAACACTTACCCGAATTCCTGCTCTACGACCCTTACGTCACCCGCGACCTCAAAATCCGCGACCTATTCACCCACAACAGCGGCGTAGGAAATGCGGATTTTTTGTGGAGCATCATGGACGTACCCGGCGATGAAGTGCTGCGCAAAATGCAGCAGGTGGTACCCAGCTACCCCCTGCGGGCCAGTTTCATTTACCAGAATATTTTTTACCTGGCCGCAGGCAAAGTGATTGAAAAACTCAGCGGACAAAAATGGGAGGCCTTCATCCAAGCTCGGATTTTCAAGCCGCTAGGCATGAACAACACCTACCCTACCCTCAAAAGTACACCCACCAGCAATTTGTCCAAACCCCATTTCCGGGTCAATGGAACGATCAAAGTCATTGAAGCCAATAGC
>JAAFHQ010000664.1 GCA_013298445.1 Chitinophagales bacterium
GGGTAGAAGCGGGTGGCTTTGCGGTTACCGATGGTGATGGTTCCGGTTTTATCCAAAAGCAATACATCGATGTCGCCCGCAGTTTCAACGGCTTTACCCGATTTGGTGATGACATTGGCCCGTAGTGCGCGGTCCATGCCCGCTACTCCAATGGCCGACAACAAACCGCCAATGGTAGTCGGAATCAAACACACAAACAGCGCTACAAATGCTGCCACAGTGATCGGTGTACCTGCGTAATCGCCAAAGGGCTTCAGCGTTACACACACCATGATGAAGATCAGGGTAAAACCGGCTAGTAATACCGTCAAAGCGATTTCATTGGGCGTTTTTTGGCGGGAGGCACCTTCTACCAGGGCGATCATTTTGTCCAAAAAGGATTCACCGGGTTGGGTGGTTACTTCTACCTTAATGCGGTCAGAAAGCACTTTGGTACCCCCGGTGACGCTACTTTTGTCGCCACCAGCTTCCCGAATCACGGGTGCCGATTCGCCGGTAATGGCCGATTCGTCGATGGTGGCGAGGCCTTCAATGATTTCACCATCCATCGGAATGAGGTCACCAGCTTCACAGAAAAAAACATCACCTTTTTTAAGGGCAGAAGAACTGATGATCTCCTGTTTGCCGTTGCGCAAAACTTTGGCTGGGGTATCCTCGCGGGTTTTGCGCAGGGATTCGGCCTGGGCTTTGCCACGCGCTTCGGCGATGGCTTCGGCAAAATTCGCGAACAGAACCGTCAAAAATAGGACGAGGAAAACCATCAAGTTGTAGCCAAAACTACCCTGGCTGCTGTCGCCACTGAGCAGAGCGTAAATGGTCATCACGAGCATGATGGCCGTGCCAAGCTCTACGGTGAACATGACTGGATTGCGATACAATACAGCCGGGTTGAGTTTTTTAAAAGCCTCCACTAAGGCCGGGCGCATGAGCTCAGCGGCTAAGAGGGAAGGATTTTTTTGATGCGTTGACATATGATTAGCAAGTTAATACATGGAAAAATATTCAGCCAATGGACCCAAAGCCAGGGCAGGGAAAAACGACAAAGCAGCAACGATGAAAATCACCGCAAAAGTCATCAGCCCAAAAGTAGGTGTATCCACCCGCAGCGTACCCGAACTTTCCGGGATGTACTGCTTTTGGGCCAACAAACCCGCGATGGCTACCGGGCCGATGATCGGCAAAAAACGGCCCATGATGAGCACAATACCCGTGCTGAAATTCCAGAAGAAGTTGTTGTCACCCAGGCCTTCAAAACCACTGCCGTTGTTGGCTGAAGCAGAGGTATACTCGTACAACATCTCGCTGAAACCATGATTGCCAGGGTTGTTCAGCCAGTTGCCAGGTTTTACCGCCCAGGCCATATCCGGGTGGTGTACCACCAAATAACTGCTCAAGGCCGTACCCACCAGAATCAGGAAAGGGTGCAACAAGGTGATCAGCGTGGCAATTTTCATTTCCCGGATTTCAACCTTTTTACCCAATAATTCCGGCGTACGCCCTACCATCAAGCCACTGATGAATACTGCCACAATGATAAAAATGTAGTAGTTGAGCAACCCCACCCCCACGCCGCCGTAGAGGGCGTTGATCATCATATCCAACATTTGCAGGAAGCCGCTGAAAGGCGTCATGCTGTCGTGCATGGCGTTGACCGAACCATTGGAAGTGGCAGTGGTGGCGATTCCCCAAAGGGCTGAGGCTTCGGCACCCAGGCGGATTTCTTTGCCTTCCATGCTACCCAGACTTTGGTCAATTCCCAGGGCAGTGATGGCCGGATTGCCAGCGATTTCCGCGCGAATGGTGCCAACTACAAAGCTCAAAAAGCCAATCGACATCACGCCAAAAATGACCCAGGCCAAGCGTCGCCGCCGCAGGTAATACCCGAGTGCAAAAACCATCGCCATGGGGATGAGTAGAATGGAAACGGTTTGCAGGATGTTGCTGAGGAAATTGGGGTTTTCCAGCGGGTGCGCCGAGTTGACCCCAAAAAAGCCACCACCATTGGTCCCCAACTGCTTGATGGCAATCATGGCGGCAGCGGGGCCTTGGGAGATGCTTTGTGGCACACCTTGTAGGGTACTGAGGTTTATTTTTCCATCAAAAGTCATGGGCGTGCCACAGGCGACCAGCATGAGTGCAAGCACAATTGACAGGGGCAACAAGACCCTGGTGATGCTTTGGACGAAGTACACGTAAAAATTGCCGATGGTGTTCGACTGTTTTTCCTGCATGGCTCTATACACTCCCGCCAAGGCCGCCATCCCGGTCGCTGCGCTCACAAATTGCAGGAACATAACTACGCCAGTTTGGGTGAGGTAGGTAAGCCCCGATTCGCCGGAATAGTGCTGAAGGTTACAATTGACCACGAAGCTGATGGCCGTATTGAAGGCCAAATCGGGCGTCATGCTGGGGTTCCCGTCGGGGTTGAGTGGCAAAACGCCTTGCAGAAACAACACCAGGAAAGCAAAAATGAACCACAACAGGTTGATGGTCAACAATGCCCGGAGGAAGCGTTGCCAGCCCATTTCTTCGCCAGGATTTACACCACCCAGGCGGTACATCAAACGTTCCAGCGGATTTAAAAAATCGGTCCAGACTCGCTCGCCCTGATAAACTTTGGCCAGGTAGCGACCCAGTGGGATGGCCAGCCCCACACTCAGGGTCAGGGTGGCAAGCACGCCAAGTAAGTTGGTATTCATTGGTTTTGAGTTGAAGGATTAGAACTGCTCTGGCCGTAAGAGTACGTAAATGAGGTACCCAAACACCAGCAAACAAAGGATGAATAGTGCGCTGAACATGGTGATGATTTAGATGTTGTCAAAGCGTTTGGTGACCCAGTAAAAGAGGGCGAAACAAATCAAGCCCGCAATCAATAATGCTGCTGCAATGAGCGTGTCCATACGTTTGGATTTTGATACGTTGCAGGAATGCCAAAATTGATGCCGAAAAAATGGTGGGCGATTTTTGGGTTGAAAATCAGTTAGATGTGAGGAGTTGGGAAAAAATGGGGTGGGGGAGGAGTATGCAGAAATGGAAATGGGTATGCGGAAATGGAAAAGAACAAGGCGGAAATAAAAAAGGCACCCCAATTGAGGTGCCCACCAAATTTATCCTATAAGAAATTATTTTTGTTCGAACTTGATTTTTTCGATCAGTAAATCTGCAACACAGGTGCCCTGCTTGAAGCCTTCTTCACAAGCCCGGCGCATATGAACACCTCCATAAATCCGGGAATGGAATGCCTCGGTTCCTGCATCTCGGAAGTTGTTGAATTTTCGAGGTGCAAAACCCTTGTCGGTATGCTGAGCATCCGTAAAGCTTCGGCTACCAAACAGATGTGTCAAAATACGCGATGACGCACCTGCATTCACAGAGGTTCCTGAGGTATAGTCGGGATAGGGTGGGGTAGGGACTGGAGAATTCCAGCTTTTTTCATTGATCACTTCCCGAATGTAGGTCACTGGCCGTTGAAGGTTGTACGTATACTTGCTATACCAGCAAGAAATGAATCCATCACGAGTACTACAGGCCAAAAGAACATACATTTTTAGTGTAGTTTGGATGTCCATATCAAACTGATCAACCAATTGATTGGCTATTCCAATCCATGAACCTGCGGGAGATCCTGAAACTCCTGGATTATTGGCCCAATACCTACCAGTTTCTACCTTGATTGGGTCAAAGGATGCGTCGAGTACTTCTTTGACATCCTTGTAATAAGCGCTATTGGGATCTGTGCTGTATTCATAAGGCGCAGCGGGTTGACAAACCTGTGCACGCTCAATGGCGAGGGGGCGGCTTTCCCACCAGTAGGGCAGCATGTACTGTTGACTTAGGGTAGCTCCGGTCCAGAATTGAGGATTGCCTATTCTGGAACGTTCAGTGTAACTTTTGTTACCAACACTGGCCCGGCCATCGGTTGCCGCCCACTGAAGAATGGCTAAGGCGAGTTGGTCTGCAAAATCCTTGGAGTTTTTCATTACTTCCTGATCCAAGGCATTTTGCAGAAGCAAATTATCGGCTTGCCGATCTGCAGTAGCCTGGAGCGAAAACACTGTGCCCGCTGAAATGTTGGGAGTGAGC
>JAAFHQ010000665.1 GCA_013298445.1 Chitinophagales bacterium
ATGGCTTGTTGATCCAGGCTAAACAAACCTTTGCTGCTGGCGATCCAGAGTTTACTTTTGTCTTCATAAAAGGCATGACATTCTCCTACGTTGTCAAAATCCTGGATTTTTTTGAGTTGGCCGTTTTTTTCCTGTACGATGAGCAAGCGGTGGTAGTTGTCGGCGATGTAGTAGTAGCCACGAGTGTCTTGGTAGAAGGAGGTGATGTTTTGGAGTTGGTAGGGGCTGAGGTTCAGAAAGGGGCGGTGGGTAAAATAGTTGCCTTTGAACTTAAATTCGAAAATTAAATTCCGAATGGCACAGAGTATTTTACCTGATTTGGTTTGAAAGTAAAAATTGATGTTGTCGTTTTTGGGTAAAATGTATTTCTCTTCAAAATGAAAAATGTTTTTGCTGGGGTCCCATTTTAATAAATAATGCAAATAAACAGACCACAAGTTTTGATGGCCGTCTTCAAAAAACAAGGACAATTCTGGTAAATCGGCATTGCTAGCATAAGCAGCGTTTTCAAATTTTAAGGCATGATGCAATAGTTCTTTACGGTGATTAAAAATGTAAATCCCTGAATCTATAGTGCTGCACCAAATGTTTTTTTGATGGTCTTCTTGAATTGCAGAAATGTATTTTTCTTTCATTTGGGGTATTTGTTCAATCTTTTGGTCGAACAAATTGGCGTAAGCCAAGCCTCTACGGTTTTCGGCTACCCAAACATTTTTAGAGCGACCTATGTATAATTCTTTTAAAAAATTGGTTCTAATCCCAAACGGGTTATTTCCATCAGCAAGAATCTGGTCGACAAAACACCTATTTTGCTTGTCAAAAACTAAAAGCCCTGCTTCTTCACTTGAGGCCAAGATGTATCGATCACCGTACGGTGCGATATCCCAAATTTCACCAATCTCTTCATTATCAATTTTAACCTTATCTACATCTCGATCCAAAATGACCCAGGCAGTATCTTTTCGAGGATAATAAACACCTATTCCATCATATACACTAACCCAGATTACACTGTCTCCTTCCACATAAGCACTATTTGTATGTAATGCATTGTTGATTATTTTTTTCCCATTTGAAAAGCGACTAAACTCCTTTTTTTTAAACTTACCTGTTTTGACATCGGTTATTCCCAAACCAGACCCATTGTTGTGAAAAGTAGAGACTATTTTAGTGATTTCCCCCATTTTATCCCGAACAACGTAGCAGCGTTCTCCTTGTAATGGGCATAAAGGTTTGAAGTCGCCATTCTTAGTGTTGAATAAATAGAGATAACCATTTTGACTAGTACCGATTCGAACCCACAGAAAACCGTGTTCATCTAAATGAAAAGCGTAATAGTCATTGTTATAAACAGCTACACGATCATTTTTTAATTTGAAGGTTTTAAACGCATCGGTTTTGCGTTGATAACAACAAATTCCATCAAAAGTAGAAAACCACAAATCGCTTTTTTTGTCCTCCAAACATGCGCTGGTAATTGACTTGTCACTGTGAATTTCAAATGCTTTTAGCGTCTGTCCATTAAAACAATTTAAACCTCTACGAGAACTGATCCAAACCAGGCCATAAGAATCTTGATAAAAAAAAGTTTTCTCCCCTTGCCTGAATTCATCTTCAGAAAGGTGTTTGAAATGAAATTGGGTTTTATGCTGTCCAAAATTTTGTTGCACAAAACCCAATAACAAAAAAAGTATAATGTTTTTTAGATACAACATGTTGCGATTAAGAAAATCAAAACAATGTGAATATTGAATTTTAAATCGATATTGTCACATCCACCTTTCCAAATATTTGTCAAAACTGTTTTCACTAATTTCTAGGTTGGTCACTGGCCTCATTTTTCTAAGACTTGCTGCAACATCAAATGCTGCAGATGCACTGTCTGTAGCAGCCTCCATACTTGAAACCTCCGGCGCACAACGAGGCGGACAAGGATCGGGGCAGATGATGCATTGCGCCTCCTCACCAAGGAGTTCAATCCGGCTTGTGTCAAGCAGGTGTTGGGCTGAAACAGCCAGATGTGAAAAAGGAAACTTAGCGGGTTTCTTTAAACCAACCACGTAAAATTTAATGCCATTACAGGCTTCGGGTGCCAATAATTGACGTACAGCGTTGGCACTAAAAAAAGAAGCAAAAGAAAGATCGGGAGCAATCGATCCTCCTTGGGTCAAAGTACCCCATGAAAATCGGACCTGCTCCGCAGCAACAAGTCTTTCTATTTTGCTTAAATCAAAGTTTCTAACCAAACTTTCATCATTGAATGTTGATTTGAAGCTAATTAATGAGTAGCCTGATTCACCCGTCGAGGCATTTTGAATTTCAGACCCGTCTTCGGTGACACCAACCACAATTAATCTTTCCTTTTCCATGAAGAAGTCAAAGGCGTTGTACAATCGGATACCCACACAGGAGGGCTCATCAAGTATTGCTTCCAATAATTCTTTGGGAAAGAAGCCCCAATACAGCTGTGGATCACCCATTTCTGAGGGAATGAAATTTGAAGCAATCAAAGTTTTTGCGTCTCGGATGTTGATTTTTTTCCCTGGTTCATCATTGCTGTGAAAACTCATGGTTTTAGGTGTTTTATGGTTAAAAGGTAGGTTCCATTTCCATCCTCAAATCTCCCCCTCCAAGGATTTCCGAATCACTTCCGCCTTGCTGTTCACTTCCAGGGCTCGGTAAATGCGTTTGATGTGATCACGTACGGTATCAATGGAGATGTTGAGTTTATCCGCAATCATTTTGTAACTCAGGCCATCCACAATGCCCTGTACAATTTCCTTTTGGCGTACCGACAAAAGCTCGCCCTCTTTTTGCTCCTTGGGCATAAAATGCTGGGCAATTTTGCGCGCAATGGAGGGCGACATGTATGAGCCTCCCCGGTGTACGGTGAACACCGCCTCCCGAATGGTGGCCAGCGGCGTTCTTTTCGAAATGTAAGAACAGGCCCCGGCGCAGAGGGAATTAAAAATGGTTTCCTCCTCCTCAAAGGTGGTCAGCATCACGATGTCGAGCTGGGGGTACTTTTGTTTGATGTGGTAAATGCCCTGGATGCCCGTCATACCTGGCAGTTCAATGTCCAATAATAGCAAGTCGATTGCTGGTCGGGATGCATCCTTGATGGCCTCCAGAAACAGTTCCACACTTTCCGCAACCAAGCTGATGCGGAGGGACGGGTGTTCGGACAGAAAGTTTTCCAGGCTTTCCCGAATCAGGTTATCGTCTTCGACTATGGCTATATTGATCTTTTCCATACCACAAAGTTGGGGAAAGAATTGAGTGAGGACAACCACATGTTGATGTGGGCAGAATTGGGAATGGTCACGTAAATTAATCTTTATTTTTGGCAATGCGTTTTTTATTTTTTTAACTTAGTTTCGTTTCTAAAATAAGTCAAAAACTTTTTTCGTTACCTTTGCGTTAGAATAACATCTAAACAGTCTAATCCTTTTCAATTTCCGAACATGGACGCCATCGCAGTTGCCCAACAAAACCTGACCAAAAAAGGCTACCTCGACCTGGAGGTAGACCCTACCCTTGATCTTTTTGAGGAAATCAAGCGCCTCAAGAAGGAGAAAAATGCCATCATCCTGGCCCACTACTACCAGGAGTCCGACATCCAGGACATCGCCGACTACATTGGCGACAGCCTGGGGCTTTCACGCGAGGCGGCCAATACGGATGCGGACATCATTGTATTTGCCGGGGTACACTTTATGGCAGAAACGGCGAAGATGCTTTCGCCGCAAAAAAAGGTTTTGTTGCCCGACCTCAAGGCAGGATGTTCTCTGGCCGACTCGGCGCCAGCACCCTTGTTCAAGAAATTTTTGGAAAAATATCCCGATCACGTGGTGGTGAGCTACGTGAACTGCTCGGCGGAACTCAAAACCCTGACTGACATTTGTTGCACTTCTACCAATGCGGTCGACATCATCAACAGCATACCCAAGGATAAAAAAATCGTTTTTGCACCCGATAAAAACCTGGGTGCCTACCTGATCAAGAAGACGGGTCGGGATATGGTACTCTGGGACGGAGCCTGTATGGTGCACGAGATTTTTTCGCAGGAAAAAATCAAC
>JAAFHQ010000666.1 GCA_013298445.1 Chitinophagales bacterium
GGAAAATATCGTCGCGGTTGTTTTCCTTCATCGCAAGGTTGAAGCGCTCCAATAGGATCGGGTAGGCTTGGTCGGTTATGCCCAAAGTCGCCAAGGTTTGGGCTGCCACAAAAGGATAATCCCAGCCATTGCCCAAAAACCAGCGTGGAGACTGATTGTCGACCAGTGCGGCTACAGCAATCGCCTCCGCCCGGGCATCGCCCAATTGCGCCAAACCAGCCAGACAGTGCATCAAACTTTGGTTTTTCCAGCATGGCCGATCTTTCAGTTTTACCAATGCTTCGAAAGCTTGCGGGCTTTTTGTTTTTCCCAAGGCGACGGCGGCGGCATTCACTACCCGATCGCTGGTATCCGCCAGGCAGGAGACATACAAATCGGCGTATTTTGGATCGTTCGTCATGCCCAAACTACTCAGCGCAGCCGTTTTTACCCAGGATTTTTCCTTTTTAACCAGGGAAATCAATAATTCAGTCGTGGCTTGGTCGTAGGGTAGGGTTTGGATGGATCTCAGTTGCCCGATAACGTTGAACCGAAAGCGCCAATAGGCTTGGCTTTGGATGACTTGTTGGAAGGCATGGATGATGCTGTTCCGGTCTGATGCGGTGGTGCCTTCTGCTTTGGCAATTTGAGCCAATTCAGTCATGGCAGTGTTGCGGGCAGACATGTCTTTGCTGTGCAGGAACAAGTGCAGCCATTCTTCCCTGGTTTTGACCCATTGAAGTTCTTTGATCCAGGTTTGTTCCACATCAAAGTTCAACATTTTGGGCGGGCTGGGCAACCGAAAAGTAAAATGATTGTCGCGTTGCGCTTTCAACTGGATCATTTCCTTTTTGCCGTCGATTTCAATCTCCATTTTGCCCTGAAAAAAGTTTACTTGTGCGTAGGTGGCCGTGGAATCTTTTTGCTGAATTTGTTTGACGTGGAGGTGATATTGCTTGGTTTTGGCATCATAAGTATTGCTCAGTTCAAAAACCGGGTGCCCGGTTTGGTAAATCCATTGCTCAAAAAACCATTGCAGGTCTTTTCCGCTGGCTTTTTTTACCACGTTTTGAAAATCCTGGGTGCTAGCCAGCTTGAAAGCATACTCTTTGACAAAAGATTGGATTGCTTTAAAAAAGGCTTCGTCGCCTAATTCTTTGCGCAACATGCGCAACACCAGAGCACCCCGGTATTTGGCATAACTGTCGGCTGCAAAATTTTCTGGATCGTCTACCTTTTCAGGTACGATGGGATGGCGGTTTCCATTGGCCCAATCGCCAAACACACTGCCACTTTCCCAGGGGTAGCCCCACAAGAGGTATTCTTCAATGCCATTTTCAGCTATGGAATACAGCCCTTCAAAGTATTGGGCAAATCCTTTGGCTAGCCAGAGGTCTGCCACAGTTTTGGGCATGATGAGGTTCCCAAACCACTGGCTCGCCAAGGCATTGAACTCCACGCCATCCCAGAGGTATAAATAATCTTGGTGCGTTCCATAATCATCGATCATGTTGTCAGAAATGATGCTGAAGCTGTTTTGCCCAATCAAACTCGGAAAGGGATAATCCTGCACCATCACTTGGGCATATTGTGGGTAGGGATAAGCGAAACCCGTTTTGTTTTCCAAAAACTGCAACATATCGGGCAAACGTACCGTGGTGGCGATGGCAGCTTCCTGTTCATCAGGGTAACAAAAGGTATGCAGGGGAATGCCTCGGACGGTTTGAACCAAATCGGTGTAATTTCCAGCCACAAATGCGGTAAGGTAGATCGGATAGGCGCGGCTGGTTTGGTAGTGAAAGGTAATACTGCCATCCACATTCTCTTTTTTCTTCAACAAGGTGCCATTGGCGACAAAGGTAAGCCCCGACTCCAGCGTAGCAATGAATTCCGTGGTGCTGAGGTCGGCCAAATTGGGGCTACAAGGCAACCAGTATGCCGTGTTTTGCAGCTCACTTTGCGACCATAATTGTTTCCGCTTAATGGGGTTTGCACCAGTTGCTTGAAAAAAACGAATGCCTTTGCCAAAACTGCCGCCGATGGCATTGGGGTCAGGTTCGTTGTGGTGCCGGGTTTCGTAGGCGATGCTGAGGTCCAGTTTTTCGCCGGGCTGGTAGTTTTTATCCAAAGACAAATTCAGGCGATGAGCCAGGCTATCCATGGTAAAAGTGAGCTCCTTTTTTGAGCCAGTATGGACTGAATGAATCAACAAATGATGCGCTGCCAATTGGATGGATTGGGTAGCTTGAGTGAAGGCCAAGGAGATGGTCACTTCAGCGTTGGCCTGCTTTTTTGTCCAGTCAAATTGAAGCTTGATTTTGTAATGGCTGATGTCTATGGGTGAAGTGGCAGGTAAGGTGTTTTGAGCCAGCAAAGTGATGGCTGACCAGAGCAGTAGGCTCGCTGATAATGCTATTTTTCTAGGCATAAGGCAGGGATAAGTACGTTTTTGCCCTCCAAAAGTACTGGCCTTATACTGCTGGCACAGGTCAAAAAAAGGACAGGTTGAGCCAATTGGTAGAGTCGTCTTTTGCTGCAGCCTTAGCAAAAAAAATAATTTCACGTCTTGCCTTGCTCTTTTGAGTTTACTCTTCCTATCTTTTTCGTTAAATAAGCTTACTCAATGCAGTTTTGTGGTACACTGACTTGAAATTAACACCTCAGGCTTCATTTTAAAACCGGATTTTACACCCTATGAAAATACATCAGACCTTCAGCATTGCCTACTTCTTTCTCCTGAGCATTCTTTCCGCCCAAAACACCCGCCCCATCTGGCTCGATGAACTCCCGATCAAATCCTTCTCCGAAGGCATCCCCGCCGTATTGGGCAAAACCAACGCAGCAGGCGACCCCTTGCGCATCGCCGGAACCACTTACCCGCACGGAGTCGGCGTAAACTCCACCAGCATCCTGGCTTTTTTCCTGGACGGCCAGGCCCAATCCTTTTCCGCACTAGTCGGTGTTGACGATTTGGGCAATAAAGATTTGCCCCACAAATTCTACGTCATCGGCGACCGCAAAATCCTCTTTGAAAGCCGGGAATTGAAATGGGGCGAAGCCGCCCAAAAAGTGGAAGTCGATCTAACCGGAATAAAACGTTTGGGGCTACTCGTAAAAGTCAACGACCAAGGGATGACCCGCACTTACAGCAACTGGGCCAACGCTCAAATCCTGATGCAAGGCGAACACCTGCCCCGTACCATGCCCAATACCGCTGAACGTTACATCCTGACCCCACCCGCCCCTCAGACTCCACGCATCAATTCACCCAAAGTTTTTGGCGCACGACCAGGCAATCCTTTTATGTACACCATTGCCGCCAGTGGCCAAAGACCGATGACTTTTTCGGCCAAAAAATTACCCCATGGCCTGAACTTTGACCCTCAAACCGGGATCATCACCGGAACAGTCACCCAGCGCGGAACCTATCTGGTGACGCTTGGTGCAAAAAACAAATTGGGCATAGCCCAGCAAGTGCTGCGTATAAAAATTGGTGACACCATTGCCCTCACGCCGCCCATCGGCTGGAATGGCTGGAACTCCTGGGCGCGCAACATCGACCAGGGCAAAGTGATTGCCTCCGCCGATGCCATGGTCAAAATGGGCCTGAGCCAGCACGGCTGGACCTACATCAACATCGACGACGCCTGGCAAGGCCAACGCGGCGGGCCATTCAATGCCATCCAACCCAATGAAAAGTTCCCGGATTTTAAGGGTATGGTGGACTACATTCACGGTTTGGGACTAAAGGTGGGTGTTTATTCTACCCCCATGATCACCAGCTATGCGGGCTACGTGGGTGGCTCCTCCAACTTTGAAAAAGGCGAATTGCCCGACTCGATTGTGCAAAACAAACGCGCCTACCGCTACGTCGGGAAATACCGTTTTGAAAGCAACGACGCCCGTCAATTCGCCGCCTGGGGCATCGATTACCTGAAGTACGACTGGCGCATCGAGGTGGAATCAGCAGAACGGATGTCGGAAGCCATCCGCAAATCGGGCCGGGATATTTTTTACAGCATTTCCAATTCGGCACCTTTTGCCAATGCCAAAGACTGGGTGCGTTTGTGCAATTCCTGGCGCACCGGGCCCGATATCC
>JAAFHQ010000667.1 GCA_013298445.1 Chitinophagales bacterium
TACCAGGTATACAAACCACAAGCCCCAGTTTTGCGCAGCGCCAAACCAATCGCCACCCGACTGGTAAATGATGTACAGTCCAAGGGCCGATTTAATCGCCTCCAGATACACCGCAAAAGGATTGCGATCCATCAATTCGGTGTAAGCAAAAATGGCCAGGAACAAAAAACCACCGTAGTAAAAAATGCCCGGGCTGCCAATTTTGGCCAGGCTCGCAAAAAAATAAGTCAGTAAAAAGTAGTTAAAAAACATCTGTACCCAACTCCAGGCGATCAGCGCCCGTGAAGCTTTGGTGTCGTATTTTTCAAAGTTGTAGATATCCTTGATGCTGTCCAGCGGGTATTTTTCTACCACATCTGCTGGGCGCCAGCCTGTGGGCATAAACCAAACCCGAATTTTATCCCACCAACTATTGGTGCGCCAGGCGTCCTGCATCAACAACCACAAGTGTTGAAAATTGATCTTGATAGGGTTCCAGGTGCGCACTGGGCGGGTGACGCCGTAAACAGGAGGAGCCTCTGGCAGTTCTTCCTGAAAAGTGCCGAACCATTTGTCCCAAAAAATGAAAATCTGGGCGTAGTTTTTATCGATGTACTCTTTGTTGATCGCATGGTGTACGCGGTGATGGGAGGGCGTTACCAGGATGTATTCCCAAATTCCCATCTTGTTGATGAGTTGGGTGTGGTACCAATATTGAAGGAACAGATGCAATGGCCCGATAACCGCAACCACCTGAGTTGGAACACCCAGCAGCGCAGCGGGTAAGAGCAGAATCGTGAAATAATTGATAAAAGAAGACACAGACTGCCTCAATGCACAAGACAAATTAAACTCCTCGCTGCTGTGGTGAATGATGTGGCGATTCCACAAAAAATTGATCTCATGCGACCAACGGTGAACCCAATACCCTTGAAAATCCACCACGATGAAGGCGACCAGATAAGCCCACACCGAATTGGCCGCCAAATGGGTGAATGCAACCCGCTCTACCAGCCATTGGTAGGTAATTACACTGATGCCGACACCCAGCACATCCTTAACCACGTTGGTAATCCCAGAGGAAAAACTGGAGACACTATCCAATCCTCTAATGACATTGGCACCCCGATACCATTCCACCACTTTTTCCACTAAAAATAAGATGACAAAGATGGGCATTACAATGTTTAAAATTGTTCCGTAGGCTTCCATTTGCAATCTGTTTGATAAAAGAAATGCCAAATTACTGTATTTTACTTTTTTGAAAAATAGTTCCCATAAAAAATAGCGAATATTCGCTATCAAAATACTGTAACAATGTATAAGCTACTACTCATGTACCTTTTTTTGGGCAGTGTTTCCTTCCTCAAAGCCCAAGATGTCATCAAAGGAGTTATGCTAGCTCGCAATAACCAAGCAATTCCTTATGTCAATATTGGGGTCGTGAATACCCCTATTGGAACCGTTAGTGATCGTGATGGCCAATTTGAATTGGTGGTGGATGAAGTTAAAGCAGGTGATTCAATTAAAATCTCTGCAATTGGATTTTATAGCCGGGTTTTTGTATTGCAAGACTTAAGGAAACTGTTGGAGCAAAGCCCCCAAATTGTGTTGACAGAAATGGAGTACATTCTGGAAGAAATTACCATCAAACCCTTGAGTTTTGAAGAATTTGGGTTTGACAAAACCTCGATGGATCGCAACACCAATTTCGCCATTTCAAAATATCCCCGGCAAAACCTCGGTGCCGAAATTGCCCGGAAGTTCAAAATGACCAAATACGCCAAACGCAGCAAAAACAAAGTTTGCCGCTTGGACCTCCTAAAATTTTATCTAGGTTATTGCGACTACGAGTGGGCAAAATTGCGCGTGATGGTCTATTCCTTGGAAAATGGTCAACCAGCTGAGCAATTGCTGAATGAAAACGTCATAGTAACCGTAAAAAAAGGGCAAACGGGTTGGGTTGAAGTCAGCCTCAAATCCTATGACCTATTTGTAAATGAAGACATCGCCATTGGTCTGGAATGGATTGATCATTCGCCTGAAGGCAGACGGCTTAGTTTGCCCATTGCTTTCCCGGCAGTTGGCTCTACCCATTTTTATCAATTCGGGAGTCAGAATGCCTGGAGAAAATTCCCCAACATGTCGACACCTATGATGATTAAGGTGGCGTACTAAGGTTTCAGCAAGCCTACTTGGTACTGTTTTTTATCTTCCGTTTCTGCATAAATCCAAAGTGCCCCACCGGGCAATGCAGCACAAGCACGGGGACAAATTTGGGTTTTATCGCTACCCAAGGTAGTAAGATGCTCCACTTTTGACGAGCTGAGCAACACTTTAAAAACTGCAGATTTGCCCTTGTCATTGTACATCAAAACCAGTTGCTCGTCTTTGACAAGCAAGGCAAAGGAATCAAAATATCCATAGTCTGCACTGACCTGATTTTTGTATAAATTGATTAAACTACGCGAGTTCAAGTCTGGGGGATAAGTGAGCAGGAGTACCTGGCCATGACTACTATTGCCACTTTGGCCAGCTAAAAACTGTTCGGCCAAGAGCGAAATGCGCCCATTCGGTGAAAGCTGTAGACCGTGAAACTGGAAATTCGTTAAACGTTTAGATACTCTGGCCAGGGAGTTTAACTCTGAATCGATAAAATGCCCGGCATGGGTTTTTACCTCCCCAGTCTTTTGGTCGATGATGCTGGCAAAAGCCCCGAGGGTCTCTTGAAATCCATCATTAAAAAGACCAGCACAGATTACATGCCCCTGGTTATCCAACTCCAACTCCGCTTTTTGCAAATTAAAGTTCCCCAAATGCACTTCGTACTGCCTCAGCATTTGACCGTTGGTACCGAAGTGAAGGACCTTGAAATTGGGATCAACACTGACTCTCGGTACCCCCTTTTTGGCATGAGCGCTCAACACCATTACCTCGGCATTGTTGGCTATTTCATAATCCAAAAACAAAGTTTCGGGGTCGATCTGGCTGTTTTTGGCCGAAAGAGACCACTCACATTTCATGTCTGCATCAAAGACAGTCAGCCAATTGCGCGACAAATTTTCGGGAATGCCCGGAAAACTATTATATACCAACATTTTACGCTGATCGGCAGAAATTTTTATAGGTAAATAGTCATCAAATAGCCCTTCGCCCCAATTGATTTCCAGGATGATCCGGGACTCATGTTTAGGCTCTAGAGTTTCCATGTCAATTTCCTGAGAAAAGGCTCGAACCCTACCTCCGGCGGGGCCACGCCTGCGCCCAATCACGTAGAGGCGACCGTCCAGCAGCAGCACTCTTTCCAGGTTCAGGCTTCCGGACTTACTTTCCAAACGCAGCATAAGCTGCTTGTCCAGTTTGAGATCATTGTTGTAACGCTGTAAAACCGGGGGTAAAACAGCAGGTCTACGCACATCCTTTAATAAGGTAAAAATCCCCATCGAGGTTCTTCCAATGACTTGTCTGATCTGGACATTTTTATCCAGCTTTTGCTGAAGTTCCCCCCATTGTATTTTTTGTCCTTCTAAACAAAACACTTTACAAAAAAGGAGAATAACAATTAGGTGTTTCATCGTGGGTGTCGTTTTTTAGAGCTTGTTTCGATTGTTTTCGAAGTAAAAGCCAATAGTTTATGGTTCTGGGTAGATAAAAATCAAAGCATTTATCGAGATAAGTAACTTGGTTTTCATGACAACAGGTTTATAAAATATTGATTATCATCAAGAAAACATCCAAACAAGCTCTTAATGCGTTGTCCAAATGTATCAACTTTGCACTAAAACTCCAATAACCCGACTTGATATTGTTTTTTGTCCACGGTTTCGGCATAAATCCACATAGCCTCATTTGAAAGCGCCGCGCAATTGCTAGGGCGAACCTTAATTTTGCCACCCAAAGGGCACTCCAAAGGAGTATTTTCAGTACCCTTCTCGGTAAAACAAGCTTTGCGCATGGGTTTTTTACTCTTATCATTGTACAGCAAGAGGTATTGTTCGTCTTTGGCCAAAAAGGCAAATGAATCGAAATAACCTTGATCAAAACTCACTTGATTTTTATTCAAACTGAACAATTTGCGGGTGCTCAAATCCGCAGCAT
>JAAFHQ010000668.1 GCA_013298445.1 Chitinophagales bacterium
TTCCGAAAAAGTGGATAGAACAAAAGCACTTGAACTCGGTGCCGATGATTACATTGTTAAACCATTTGCCCTCCAAAAGCTCTTAGTGATGGCAAATAAATGGATAAAATCAGGAAGTGTCAGACAAAAGTAAACACGCTTAAAATGAAGTAGCGTGAACACGAATCTATTTTGATGCCAGCAACAACAAAAAAACAAATTATGAAAATCTACGTAAAAAACATGGCTTGCGAAAGCTGTAAAATTGTTGTTAAAGATGCTTTGAATGAACTCGGCATACCACTCATTAAAGTTGAATTAGGGGAAATAGAAACGAAGGAAGATATGACCGATGATGAAAAAAAGAAACTGAATACCAAAATCAATAAAGCAGGATTAGAGTTGTTGGAAAAAAGACAAGGCGTGTTGATCGAGAAAATCAGAAAAATCGCGATTGATTATGTTTACAATTCCGACGAAAGGCCAAATATTAAGTTCTCTGTTCTCTTAGGCCAGGAGTTAAATCACAACTACACTTACCTGGCCAATTTCTTTTCAGAAGTTGAAGCCACTACCATTGAGCAGTTTATGATTGCCTTAAAAATTGAGCGGATAAAGGAGTTGATCATTTTTGGAGAAGATACCATTGCCCAAATTTCCCATAAACTAAATTACAGCAGTGCTGCGCACCTGTCCACGCAGTTTAAAAAAATAACAGGGCTGACGCCCTCGCATTTTAAAGCATTGAAAGAAAAAAGAAGGATAACGATTCAAAATATTTAGCGGGGATGTGCTTACAAAAAATTTAGTTTTGAGTGACCTACTCAAAGTCTTCAAATTTCCCTTTCAAAAAAGCTTCAACCCGATCAATTCGCTTGCGCAAATCAGGAGTAGACCATTTTCGCTCATCGGGTTCCCTGACCTCATTGTGGTAAAGCAACATCTCACCTTCCCCCGTAAGCAACCAATTGGCATTGACATTGGGGTAAGCGCTAAGAAAGCTTTGCAAAAATTCGTAACTAGGGTTGTTGACGGAGTTAAACACGTTGCTGACCCGGGCGGAGCTGGTACCCATATCCTTGTAGATGTTGTGCTGTTTCAAACCCAGCTTTTTGGCCAGTATTTTGAGGCGTTCGGCAAAACCTTCGTCAACCATGTTAAAAAATATTTGTAAAATAAATTTGCAGATTATAATAAAAATTAGCAGGTTTGTGCTGCTTTTGATCCTGAACAAAACTAAGGAAATGTTGAAGAAAAACAAACTTCGTGCATCAAAGTGGTGCCATGCCTAACAGCTATTGTGCCTACTAAAATAAATTTCTAAATTGCATTATCGAAAACGCTTATGACTAAGCCACACCGCGGAAGAATTCAAGCCCAAGGGGAAAACCTCGAAGAGTCGGTAACTTGGGCCCAAGACGAGCCACTTAGCAAAAAAGATGGCCTAAAATTATTGGAGTTGTTAAAATCGAAGCTTAGCAAAAAGGAGCTAAAAAACAGGGAAAAACAGTTCAAACAAGCTCAACGCTTCATTGAAAACGTTCAAGGTGGGGAAAATGCTCCAAGTGACATAACGTTCTTGAATCGCAAAACAAAGCATGAACGAGTCGACATTGAAATTTGGAGTGGAACTGCCTTTGGCATTTTTTTGTTACTTTTCATTATCTGGTATTTAATAGGGTAAAAATGGGACAAGTACTTTATGCCACATTTCTAGAAAACCGTCGGGTATACCGCTTGGCTAAGGCTCGCTGGCAGCGCTTATTTGAGCAATTGCTCAGCGCCAAGCAGTACACTTTTCGCCCTTTCTTAAATGAAAAAAGAATGGACGGCAATCCGATGTTTACTGCTTATGTACCCGCAGTAGACCGAGCTTTACGCATCATCCAGGTCGACCCCTCCGAGGCAGTTGCGGAGTTAGACATTAAAGCATGGCTGGATCAAGCCGTAATGCCCGAACGTGAGGATCGCGTGGAGGAATTGGTCATTGATTTGGTACTGACCAACGAAGCCGAACGCCTCAGCAAGCAATTAATCGATGGTTGGTTGATACAGGGTTTGAGTATGGTAGAGATGGAAAAAATGATTGATGAGTTGGTGGTTATCGATGAAGAAGTAAGTGGTGTTTGAGAAAGAATATCTATTTATTACAAACTCACTCACCATCAAATGGCAAAGCTGCTCTTCCCTGATTTTCTCGATCACCCCGAAGTCTACGATGCTGCTGAAACGCATTGGAAAGCTCGTTTTGATACTTTAGCTGAAAAATACCACTTTACCTACACCCCCTATATCAACGTCTTCGCCACTAATGGCGATAAACTCCGTGATGGCAATCCCATCTTTAGCGGCGAAGTAAAAAATCTCAATCGCGCCGTACGTATCATCCAGGAAGCCGTTGAACAGCCAGATGATTTTTTCATTTCGGCTTGGCTGGATACTTTTCCCATTGACGAGGATAATCCCTTGAATGAGTTGGTGATTCCTTTGGTGCTGTCGGAAGAGACTCTGGAGCTTGCGGAACGTTTGATTGTACATTGGTTGGTAGAAGGGCTCAGCAAAGAGGAGATGGAAAGGGTATTGGAGGAGGGACTTTACTAGAAACAACAACAAAAATGACGTACAAGGAATTTGAAAAAGATAGAGTATCTAAATTACTCGAAGGCTCATGTATGGCCGCAGTATTTGATTCGGTTATGAAGACTCGTGAATCAATTGACTTTCATAATTATTTTGATTTTTCACATGATAAAAGCGTTTGCTTTTCGTCTGACTATGGTGGGGAAAATGAAAAATCAAAATACTACGTTTACACATTTACATTTCATAGTTATAGTAGTTTAGAAAAATGGAGAAATGAACTCAATAACTTAAGACTGAAGAAAGGCTATAATAAGCCTGCAGAATATAAAAAAATTGCCCCAGACACAAGAAATGGAAAGCTTGCAGATTGGCTAAAAACTACCGAAAATGATTTTAAAGGTATTATTGTTTCATTTGCTATTGATAAACAATTAGACTCATTATTCTCTACAACCGTAGAAGAACTCCATAAAATTGTTTCAATGCAACCACACTACAGTGGATGTAATTTAAGCCCAAAAATTCTTGAAAAAGCATTTAGGGTTTCAAATTTTTCAAGCCTGATTTTATCACAAATACTTGGAGATAAATATAAGTATTGGTGGATGACAGATAGAGATTCAATTGCCCAAGGAAATGAACGTTGGATGTATACTGTTAAAGTGCATGACACGATACTTAGGCATTATTGTGAACACCTAACAGATGTGTTTAAAGGATATTCAACTCCCTTCAAAGAAAGTTCTGATGAAGATAATTTTTCAGAAGATTTTTTGTCATTGAGTGATTTGATTTCTGGAGCTATTGATGATTACACTAATAATAAAAATGGAAAAAGCCCAAAGGAGCTTCTAGATTCACTAAAACCAAAGTCTGTAGAAATATTAACTTACCTAGAAAAAATTCCAACTTTTATTTACGTTGTTGAAAAAGAAGGAGAGTCGGTTTTCTGCAATAGAATTATTGTTAAAGTAAACGAATAATCAAGTCAACATATAATTATATATATACAAAATGATAGAAAATATGTTAGCGGAAGGTAAGTAGGTTTTAAAAATCCAAGTTCGTTATTTAAAAAAACTGTATTTCTTTCCGTTTACTTGTGCTACATCGCGACATTAAGTAGTCGACCCTGACAAAGTCAGGATCGACTCACTATCCCTCCAAACTCTCCTCCACCCCCAACGCCAAAGCCGCCACATGTGCACAAAGCCCTTTAACCGCGCAAGTACAACTCACGGCAATCACCTCTTTGCCCCGCACTTTGAGGGATACCTGCTCGATTTTTCCGGCGTAGACCTTGGCACTCCAGGTATTCCGGTACTCTTCCAGGCCGACGAGCGCGCCGTCCAGCCAGAGGTCTTCCCCTTCCATAAGCACTTTAGGGGGAAAAACCTGATCGATTTCGTGGAGGTGAAAAGGAATACCCATGTGTAATTCAGTTATTTTTGAGCGTCGGAGTTAGTTTACTCAGCGTTTTTAAATTCAAATCATGCGCAACCATTTGATTCTC
>JAAFHQ010000067.1 GCA_013298445.1 Chitinophagales bacterium
CTGAGCAAAAAAACCGAAAACCTTTGGTTGCGCTGGTCGGCCATCCTGCACGATATCGCGAAACCACCTACCAAACGTTTTCATCCAGAACAAGGTTGGACCTTTCATGGGCATGAAACGCTTGGCGCCAATATGGTCCCGACGATCTTCCGTCGTTTCCGCCTGCCAATGGATCACAAGATGAAGTACGTGCAAAAGCTGGTTCGCCTGCACTTGCGCCCCATCAGTTTGACCAAGGAGGAAATCACCGACTCTGCCATGCGCCGCCTATTGGTGGATGCTGATGAGGATCTGGAAGACCTGATGTTGCTTTGTGAAGCGGATATTACCTCCAAAAACCCGGACAAGGTCAAACGTTACCTCGAAAACTACGAGTTGGTGCGCCAACGCTTGTTGGTAGTTGAGGAACGTGACCAGTTGCGCAACTGGCAACCACCAATTACGGGCGAAATCATCATGGAAACCTTTGGCATCGGCCCTTCACGCGAAGTGGGGGATATCAAAAACTATGTGCGGGAAGCTATTCTCGATGGAGTTATTCCAAATGAGTTCGAGGCCGCCTATGGGTTGATGGTGGAAAAAGCGGGGGAAATGGGGCTGGTGAAGCAAAATTAGCCACGAAGGCACAAAGACATCAAGCTTGGCTTTGGTGTCTTTGTGCCTTCGTGGCAAAAATTAATTACAAATTACACCTCCTTCATCGCTAATATCGCCGGATACTTCGCACTCGTATCCATCACCAACTCTCCAAATAGCGTATTCGCCCAGGCAAACCACTTCCGCGTAAAATTACTCGCATCATCCTTGTGGAAAGCCTCGTGCATGAAGCCAGTGCCCCCATGTGTAGCCTTCAGGTTGTGCAGACATTGCGTTACCTCAGCTGCATTGGTCGAGGTCAAACCCCGCATGGTGATGCTAAGCGGCCAAATCATGTTCATCCCGGCGTGTGGTCCACCGATCCCTTCGGCTGCCTTGCCTTTGAAGAAGAAAGGATTATTGGTGGACAACAAGTATTTACGCGTATTTTGATACACCACGTCGGTGTTTTTAACCGCACCCAGATAGGGTAGGGACAATAGGCTTGGAACATTGGCGTCGTCCATCAAATTGAAACTGCCGTAACCATTGACCTCGTAGGCGTACAGGCGTCCGTAGGTTTGGTGGTTGATGATGGCGTGTTGTTGCAGTGCTTTTTCAACTTCCATCGCCAGCGCCGTACACTTGAGGGCGAGGGCTGTATTGTTGAGCACCTTATTCAACAACTCCGCAGCCTGGCGCAAGGATACCACCGCAAAAAAGTTCGCCGGAATCAGGAAAGGATAAATGGTAGCGTCATCGCTGGGCCGGAACACCGAACAAATCAAACCCACTGGCTTCACCGGATAACCATAACCAGACAGTGGCACCCCATCGGTAGCCCAATAAGTATTGCGTTGGAAGGTATAAGGGCCGTTGCCCTCCTTGCGTTGCTGTTCTTTGAAGGTTTGCAGCGTCAATTCGATTGTCCGTACCCAATCGGCATCAAAAACACTGGTATCTCCCGTCGTTTTGTGATAATGGTAAGCCAGGCGAATGGGGTAGCACAAAGAGTCGATCTCCCATTTGCGCTCGTGGATGCCCGGTTTCATGGTGGTATAATCCTTTTTCCATTCACTTTCTTTGTTCACATCCTTGTAAAAAGCGTTGGCGTAAGGATCGAGGATGATGCATTTTTTTTGGCGATTGATGACGCCAGCGATCAACTCTTGCAGCGGTTTGTCTTCCTTGATCAAAGGCAAGTATGGCCAGACTTGAGCGGTGCTGTCGCGCAGCCACATGGCATCAATGTCGCCAGTGATGACATAGGTATCGGGTTTGCCATCGATGATTTCAAATTCAACGGTGGTATCCAACGTATTGGGAAAACAGTTTTCAAACAACCAGGCCAGTTCTGGATCAGCGATTTGTTTTTTTAAACGATCGATTGCCGCTTCGACGGCTGTGCTGCTGAATTTTCGGTCTCCTAAAGCGGGACGTTTGCTTTCAAAGCTATGGTTATTCCAAGCCCAGGCAGGGCTTTGGCTCAATAAAACCCCGCTGCTCAACAAACCGGCTTGTTGGATGAATTTTCTTCTGGATTGCATGATTGAAGTGATTTTGCCCTCAATATAAGGCAGTGCGGATCAAAGTAATTTTTCTCAAAGCTGATTATTTTTTATTGCCCCAAAAGAACTCCTTCGCACGAAGACTTGTACCTTTGAAATTTTAAACCAATCATCAACAATGGCAATTCTCGACGGGAAACAATTGGCCCAAACGATTAAGGCGGAACTCCGCATTGAAGTAGATCAAATCAAAGCCCAAGGCGGCAAAATTCCCCATTTGGTCGCAGTTTTGATCGGAGACAATCCGGCCAGCCAAGCCTACGTACGCAACAAGGTTCGCTCTTGTGAAGAAGTAGGGTTTTTGTCCACTTTAATCCATCGCCCCGCGGACACTTCGGAAAAAGAATTGCTTGAAATTGTAGAACAGCTCAACGGCGACAATTCAGTTGATGGATTCATCGTACAATTGCCCCTGCCAAAGCACATTGACGAGCACAAGGTCACTTTAGCCATCGAACCACGTAAAGATGTGGATGGCTTCCATCCAGTCAATTTTGGCCGCATGGCGCAAGGACTACCTTGCTATTTACCAGCTACCCCAATGGGCATTCTGGAAATTTTAAAACGTTACGAGATTCCAACTTCGGGCAAAGAAGTGGTGGTGGTAGGACGTAGCAATATTGTAGGAACGCCCATCAGCATTTTATTGTCGCGCAAAGGTTATCCCGGGGATGCGACGGTTACGGTTTGTCACAGTCGTACGGCTGATTTGGCTGCACACACCCGTAAGGCCGACATTCTGATTGCGGCCATCGGAGCACCCGAATTTGTCAAGGGAGATATGGTTAAAGAGGGCGCAGTCATCATCGATGTAGGCATCAATCGGGTTGAAGATCCAACATCCAAATCGGGTTATAAACTCGTAGGTGATGTAGATTATGCAGCAGTTGCACCCAAGGCCGCCTGGATTACCCCGGTACCCGGCGGCGTAGGCCAATTGACGGTAGTCGCTCTGCTGATCAATACGCTGAAGTCTGCCCGGAATGAAGTTTATTAAGAGCCAACCCACGGATTTATCCGTGGGAGGCCACATACTAACTCAACCCACGAATTTATTCGTGGGAGAGCCACGGATAGATCTCACGGATCTATCCAAGGGAAAAAGCACAAAAATGAACGGAAAAGAAGGCATCATCAACATCGTCAGTCAAATCAATGGGATCCTGACCAGCATTGAGGACCAGCTCTACAAAGCTCCCCTGGCCGTTTACAACGGATCTTCGATTGGCCAGCATTTTCGGCACATTTACGATTTTTTTCGCTGTTTGGCTCGTGGCGCGTCCCAACATACCGTCGACTACGCCCAACGCGACCGTGATGTGCGCATTGAGCAGGATCCATTGTTTGCCATGAGTGCATTTGTACAAGAACTAGAATCCTTGTTGACGCTCGAAGAGTACACACCAGTGAGGGTGCGTGGAGATTTTTCCACGCAAAACGACGCAGCCCGTCCCGAATATCCTTCCTCTATAGGCCGCGAAATCACCTTTTTACACGATCATGCGGTGCATCATTTGGCGATCATTAAAATTGGTTTACAAATTGAAGCGCCAGAATTGATCAAAGACCATACCTTTGGGGTTGCTCCTTCGACGGTAAAATTCCGCCAGCAAGAAGCATAAGGGGCTATAAAAAATTAAATGAACATTTATTTTTGCCTCAATACCAAGGTCCTTTTAAATTTTCCAATGAATTATTTACAATACACCTTTCCTGCAGCAGCAGACTTGCAAGAAATTTTGGTTGCCTTATTGGGCGAGCTTCCTTTTGACACCTTTGAAGAAGGCAGTGAGTTCCTTATGGCCTTTGTGCCTTTACCTGCGGATGTGCCTGCATTCAGTGCCGAAGTACAGGAAATAGTGGAGCCATTTGGCGTCAGTTTTACGGTTGAAGAGATTCCTTATCAAAACTGGAACAGCATCTGGGAGTCCAATTTTCAACCCATCACCGTGGGCAATTTTTGTGGGGTGCGCGCTGATTTCCACGAACCTATGCAAGGCGTTGAGCACGAGATCATCATCAACCCCAAAATGGCTTTTGGTACTGGGCATCACGAAACCACCCATATGGTGATGCAATTGATGGCTGACCTTGATTTTCAAGACAAATACGTATTTGATTTTGGTTGTGGTACGGGGATTTTAGCCATTTTGGCGGCCAAATTGGGGGCACGATTAATTGATGCCGTGGACATTGAGCCACCATCCTACGAAAATACACTGGAAAATGCGAAAATTAACGGTGTGTCGGGAGCTATACATGCACTTTTAGGCGATCTGAGCGTTGTAGAGGGGAACGGTTACGATATTATTTTAGCGAATATCAACCGAGGTGTAATTTTGGATGCTTTTCCAACGTTACATCAAAAACTCAAACAAGGCGGTATTTTGCTCATTTCCGGGATTCTTAAGACAGATCGGGAATTGGTCGAAGCGGAAGCACGCCAACATGGTTTTTCTCCGGTACAATCTTTAGAGAAAGGCAATTGGTTGGCGCTGAGGCTGCATTGAATCATAGTCTGACGTGGTTTCGCGGAGGACCCCAAATTGAAGATTTCCTGTAGGGTCCCGGGCAAACACGGTTTCATGAAAATCTTTTTTCGCCACTCGATTGCCACACTATTTTTTCTGGGCTTTTGCCTGGCGCTTTTTGCACAACGACCAGAAAAATTCGCGGTAGAAACACCCGAATTTTTGTCTCAACTTGGGGCATTCATGACCTCTTCTAAAAATGAGGTACTGGAAAAAACCTATAAGGAATTTGACGGAATTTTTCGGGCTGGAAGTTTCAGTACCATAGAAGGGGAGCGAGTCATTCGTACATGCAATTACATGCTCACCCGGCGACTCAGCCCCAACCCCCACTTTCAAGCTTACCTCAATGCTTTGATGGCTTTCAAAGGCACCATGCCTGATGAGCAGAAATTTGGAGAATGGCACGTCATTCTTGATTCTTTACTTTTATCGGGAAACCATCAAACTACCCAATTCAGTGACTATATAGCCTTTTCCACTCAGTTTTTCAAAAATAAAGCTTTTAATAAGGCCGAACCAGCCAGTACCGTTTGGAAAATCTACTCAGATAAGATCCATCTCCGCTACAAAAACAAGCAGCCCTATTTGGAGATGGAAGAAGGGAACTTGGTAGCCTCGCGCAAAAACGACTCCATTCGTTTGGCCAATACCAGTGGGATCTATTATCCACTCAAAGGCGAATGGGTTGGGAAAGGAGGCCAGGTCGGCTGGCAAAGGGTTGGTCTGGACTCAACGGTGATTACCGAGTTGGGCAACTACAAATTGGACGTCAACAAAGGCATTTACGAAACTGACCAGGCATTTCTGGTCTACCCACAATACTTTGGCAACCAAAAAATTCCAGGTCAATTCAGCGATAAGGTATCTGCAGATGGGCAGGGCACCTACCCCCGGTTCAATTCGGCCAATAAGGATATGGAAATCAAAAACTTTGCCGATGGGGTGCGTTTTAAGGGAGGATTTAACCTGGAAGGCACCACCATTTATGGCACCGGTTCGGATAATAAGAGGGCTGTCCTGGAGATTTATGACAAAAAGAACCAACGCATCTTCAAGGGTAGTGCCCGGCGTTTTACGGTACGCCGTGGACAACAAATTGGGGGCGAAGGAGTGGAAGCGGTATTTTATTACAAAAAAGATTCGCTCTATCACCCATCCGTCAATTTCCGCTATACCATTAAAGACCAAGTGTTGCATTTGTTCCGGGGTGAACGAGGCAGCGACCGCAACCCATTCTTTAGTTCCAATCACCAAATCAATTTTGACGCCGACAACTTCAAGGCATATCTGTCCAAAGATTCGGTGGTCATTGGAGACAAATCAGTAAGCTTTGCGCGCAAAGAACCCGTGAAATTTGAATCCTTACAGTATTTCAACAAGAAGGATTATGACCTGTTGCAAAGCATTTCCACCTCCAATCCATTGGCTAAATTGAAACAGCTAACGGATGAAATTGGGGTCAAAGACATCTATGCCGATGAGTTTGCACGAAAACTCAATCCAACTTTTAAGGTGGAAAACATCACCTCGCTGATTTACGATTTGGTTGGGCAAGGTTTCATCCGTTACGACGCCGACAGCTTACTCATCCATGTTCAAGACAAGGTCCAGCACTATTACAATTCGTACATGCAACGTTCGGATTATGATCAATTGCGGATTTTATCCAAAACAGATAGTGCCAATGCTACTCTAAACCTAAAAGACAACTCGATAAGGATAATTGGGGTAAAATGGCTGGAATTCAGTCGTTTGCAACAAGTAGGAGTACTGCCAGACAGCTCCACGATTGTCATGCGCCAAAACCGCGACATCGACTCCAAAGGAATGCTCAAAGCAGGGTTCAGCGAAATGCGCAGCAACAAACTGCATTTCGATTACGGCAAGTTTTCCGTCACTAGTGACTCCATCAAATATTGGCGTTTATTTGTACCTGACAAATTGCCAAAGACGCATAAAATGGACGAAATCAATCCCTTTGCGTTGACTTCCGATATCGAGAACTTTAAGGCTACCCTGATCATTGATGCAGAAGGGAACCGCAGCGGGAAAAACGATGTCCCCATTTTTCCCAATCTCAACAGTCGATCTACCAGCTACGTCTATTACGACGGTAAATATTACGACGGCAAAAAGAACCCATTTGTGAAGGACACCTTGTACAAACGTGATTCTTTTTATTTTGAACTAAAACCTTTCTTTTTCAATAGTTTGGACAATTACGTCAAAGAAATGGTCAACTTCCGGGGCAAATTGGTTTCAGCCCAAATTTTCCCGGATTTTGAAGAAACCCTCAAGGTTCGTGAGCAGGATTATTCTCTGGGTTTTGTACACAAAACACCTGAAAAAGGTTACCCAGCTTACAAAGTAAAGGGCCGTTTTTCTGGCGAGCTTGACTTGAGCAACAAGGGACTTTGGGGCAAAGGTAAAATCCAGTACCTCGGAGCTACCCTCGAATCCGAGGATGTACACTTTTTACCAAAACTAATGACGGCTGGTGCCAAGGACTTTGACCTGGCTGAAAAGCGCAGCAAGGAAGAAGAAGTACCCCAGGTGCACGGTGAATTGGTGCGCCTGAACTGGAAGCCTTACCGCGATAGTATGTATGTGGCTTCGGAAAAGAATGCATTCCAGATTTTTAAATCCGGTGAACATACCTTAACCGGTACCTTGGCGCTGACTCCTGGCGGTCTAAAAGGCAATGGTTTGTTGGATTGGCCACAAGCAGCCTTGACCTCCAAACAATTTAACTTTGGGGCCTTTTCAGCAAAAGCCGACACCACTGCCCTCAAAATCAAAGCCGAAGAAGCGGGGGCCATTGCCATTCAATCGGACCGTTTGCGCAGTGATGTAGACTTTGATAAACAACTAGGCCGTTTCAAAGCGCTGGATGAATACCTCGAAACCAAACTACCACTCAATCAATATGTGACTTCCATGAACGAATTTATCTGGGAAATGAAAAACTCGATGATTCGTTTTAAATCGGACTCCACCAAAATGGGCACATTTACCTCGGTGCATCCTGATCAGGATTCCCTGCGGTTTAAAGGGAAAAGAGCATCTTACGACCTCAAAACTTACCTGCTCAAAGTTACCGAAGTGCCATTTATCAAATCGGCAGATGCCATGATTATCCCCGATAGTGGCACAGTTTACATTCAGCCCAAGGCAATTATGGATTCACTGCGCAATGCCACCATCATTTGTGATACTTTGAATAAAAACCACAAGATCAATCGGGCTACCGTGAGCATCAATGGGCGAAAGGATTACCGAGCCCACGGTTTTTATGAATACAATGTGGCCAATAAAAAACAGGAAATTGAATTCAGCAGCATTGTAGGCCAACGCATTGGTAAAGGAAAGGCCAGTGAAAAAGCAACTGCCACCCGTGCAGAAGGTACCGTGGCAGAGGAGGACAGTTTCATCATTGATCGGAAAACCTCCTTTTATGGCACCATCAATTTATCTTCAGAATCCAGAAACCTGAAATTTGATGGTTTTGCCCGTCTGGAAGCCGATAAATTGCCAGTCAGACATTGGTTTACCCTGAAAAGTGAGGGGGACAAGAGCAATCTGGCCATCAAATACGACTCTCCAAAAAGTATCGATGGAGTGCCGCTTGAAACGGGTTTTTACCTCAGTAAAGAAATGAGTTTTGCCTACCCCAGTGTGATGATGCCCCTATATTTCCGCAAGGACCGGGCCATTTTGCCGACGAAAGGGGTATTCAAATACGATGGGACCAAAGACCAATTTACTTTTGGTGATTCCACCAAGGTTATTGCCAATAGCCTGCATGGGAACCGCCTGGTTTTTAATAACAAAACGGGTAAAGTTGAGGGTGAAGGAAAGATCAATATCGGCTCGGCGCTCAAATATGTAAAGGTTGATGCGGCTGGTAGCATTACGGGCGAATTTGCCAATATTCCAGACAGTTTGGTCGGGAAAACACCACCTCCACCAGTAGACATTGATGTGATTTCGGGCTTGAGCATGCGCATCCCCGACAAATTGATGCGCATCATGCAAAACGAGATCGAAGCCGCGGGCTTTGGTTCGGAAACGGTCAATTACCTCACGGATTTGCCCTACTACCAGCGCCGGATGACCATACTTTTCCCTGAAGATGAAAGTGTGACCAAAGCCATTGCGGAGATCAGTACAGGATTAGCAGAACTGCCTAAAAAATACAATACCTACAACTTCCTGCTCTCGGGTTTGAAGATGCGTTGGGACATGGATTACCAATCTTTTGTCAGTACCAAAGATAAGATTGGCCTAATCTCCATGAACGGAACCATGGTCAATAAAATCATCACTTCCTACGTAGAGTACAAAATGCCGAGCAACGATGACGATCGGGTATACTTTTACCTTAAGTTACC
Organism: Chitinophagales bacterium; assembly: GCA_013298445.1. Taxonomy (GTDB): domain Bacteria; phylum Bacteroidota; class Bacteroidia; order Chitinophagales; family Saprospiraceae; genus Haliscomenobacter. The sequence goes on from JAAFHQ010000067.1 coordinate 9,070, forward strand.
CAACGACATTTATTACTATTACGGCTACAAGCAAGGCATTTTGGAAATGACCTCCAATGATAGCCGCTTCATGGACGAGGCCAACAAGATGAAAAAAACCGAGTTGGTGCTTAAAATGGAAGATGGAGAGAATTTTGAAATTCAGATTGTAGACAACAACCGCGCCCAGGCTTTTGTACAGAGAGTGAAGGTGGCGGGTAAAAAACAGTAAAATCCGGGCTGTAGAGACGCAAACATTTGCGTCTCTACAGTTTTTATAACATTAAGAACCAGCTAAATAATAGGTTCCTAGCACTTGAATTGCTTGAAAACCCGCACTCACAAATGTGCCCCCATTGACATCCTCCCAAATCAGTACATCATTACCATTTTCATTGCCATTGGTAGACAGCACGTAATAAGTGTTTTTGAAGGTAATCTCTAGGGCACTTCCTGTTGCTCCAGAACCATCACTTCCCGTATTGGTGCCGTCGCTTGAATAGTACACTGGCGAAAATTCATCCACCCCGTAGCAGTCTCCCATATAATTTACGGAGATACTAGAAGGCTCTGGCAATCCGGCAAAGGGTTTCCAATTGAATATCCCATCGTTGGGAGTGAATTGGAGGCAGGCGTCTCCATCAGGTACAACCGGAGCCACCATCCAAAGATAGCCCCCTCCATAGTCGAGGCTTTGCACTTCTGGCATCTGCCCAATTTGTTCTCCTTCACCATTCGTTTGGATTGTCCAGAGGGTTTGACTTTCTGTGTAGTACAACGCTCCGTCTAATTGACTACCAGTAAGTAATACTGCTCCAGGATCGTTGGAAACGGGTGTCCAGTTGCCATCACCAATACTCCAGGAAAGTTGTGCACCTCCAGAAATAGGATCGGTAGAGATCGCCCAGATGGTGCCATTTTCAGAAATGGCTATGACCTGCGCAAAACCTTCATTTGATAATGTGTGGATGTTGTTGTTGGAGTCAACTCCAAAAACTTGATTTTGAGCGTTTATCCCTAATACAGGATAAACATTCCCATTTGTGTTTGCCATTGGAACTTATTATTTGAGGTTGAAAATTCCTAATTTTTTTACATCAAACGGTACTCGGGTAGTGAATAAAAACGTAAATATAATTGAAAATCACAATAACTTACATGCCACTAAAAGAGGTAAAGTAATAGTTGGGTCAAATTGGCGACAAACCGCGGCAGTGGTTGAACTCAATTGAGCAAAAGTCCAATCACTGTCACGGGTTGTTCTCTCAAAATTCGGGATGACTCATGTTTTATCCCAACCTCATTATCCGTACTGGTAATAGGTTCCTAATACCTGGATGGCCCGAAATTTCGCATCAATGAAATTGGAATAGCCTTGGAAATTGGTATACACCATCACTTCGTTGCCATCTGCATTGGCATTGGTTGACAACAAATAGTAGGTCTTTTTGTAGGACATCTCCAGGGCCTTCCCATTTGCTCCGGTGCCTGCACTTCCGGTTCTGACTCCATCGTTCAGGAAGTACCTGGGGGAATAAGATTGGATTCCATAACAATTGCCATATGCATTCACACAAATATCGGTGGGTGAAGGTGCCCCAGTAAAGGTCCTCCAATCAAATGATCTTGTACCGATTTGACAGAATTGAAGACTAGGAATACCTCCTTGCTGCGTAGGGGCAACTATCCAAAGAAAACCACCTCCATAATCAAGATACTGAACATCGGGGATCGGACCAATTTGTTCGCCTTCTCCACTGGTATTGATGTAATACAAACAATCATCAGTACCATAATAATAAGCCTGATTTGCAATGGAACCAGTAATTTTAACCGCTTCCTTGGCAGAAGGGCCGGCGGCATGCCAGTTCCCATCACCTGCGCTCCAGTAAAGGTTGGCGCCCCCAGGGCCTGGATTCGCTGCTATCGCCCAGATGATTCCGTTTTCAGAAATAGCGATAGACTCAGCAAAACTTTCAATGGATAAAAGGTGCAGGTGATTGGTGATGTCTACTCCAAAAACCTGATTTTTAGGGTTTATTCCCAAAGCGATATAAACGTTGGCATTGATGTTGGGCATAAAAAAATATTATAGTTTGTGATGCAATGACAAATAATGTACATCCAAGCTATTGGTACTTGTGGTAGTAATGAACTAAAAAAATGAATCTTATAGATGAAACACAAGATACATATTTTATACCCCACTAAAAGCTAAAAATCCTCCATCCACATTAATTGTTGTTCCGGTAACAAAAGAGGAGGCATCGCTCAACAACCAAACGAGTGCGCCGATGAGTTCATCAGGATCTCCCAAGCGTTTAAAAGGGGTATTTTGCACAATCAATTCACCACGAGAGGTAAAGCTGCCGTCAGGATTGGTCAACAAATTGCGGTTTTGTTCAGTGAGGAAAAAACCAGGCACCAGGGCATTCATGCGTACCTTGTCGCCATAACGATTGGCCAATTCCAGGGCAAACCAGCGGGTATAACTGTCAATCGCCGATTTTCCCATACTGTAACCCAGCACCCGCGTAATGGCAGAAGTGGAAGACACTGAAGAAATATTGACAATACTCCCCCCGTTTTCGGCAATCGTGCGACCAAAAACTTGGGTAGATATTAAAGTACCGTACAAATTTAGGTCCATTACCTTGCGCATGCCCTCCATATTCAAACTGAAAATATCCCCACCCGGTGGAACAACTCCTTCGGGCATGTTGCCACCAGCTCCATTCACGAGGCCATCAATGCGCCCAAAAGCTTCCAGCATTTTATCCCTGGCTGCATTGAGTTGTGCTTCTTGCATGACATCAGCAATCAACGCAATGGCCTTTCCCCCAGCTTGGTTGATCGCGGCTGCTCTGGCCTGTGCTACCTCTTCATTTCTGCCTAAAATACCTATGGCCCCGCCCGCAGCGGCAATTCCTTTGATGAACGAGCCGCCCAGAATACCGGTACCTCCTGTGACAATTACGGCTTTACCTTGTAGTGAAAACTGTGCATTCATAAATGTTTGTTGCTTATAGTTTGAATCGGCCCAAATTTTTATTGATGCCAAAAGAAAAGGGCAAGGTATATAATCTGTACACCCTGCCCAATTCAATGACAAAAAATATTTAGGAGAAGTTGAGGAGGTTGAGGGAGGTTGAGAAGGTTTAGGCTACCGCAGCGATTTTGACAAGGACTTTGTCTAAGCCGCTGCGGTAGCCTAAACCTTCTCAACCATCTCAACTTTCTCAACCTATTTAGTACTTAAACACTTTCCCCCCAGCCAGTACTTCCTGCTTTTTGGCATCAAAAGTGACCTTCTCACCCGTGCGCCAGGCTGCGTTGGACATGATGGTGGCTATGGAGTGTTGGTAGCCAGCTTCAATTGGTGCATTGGGCTCCTTGCGGCTCCGCACACATTCCATCCAGTTTTTGATGTGGTTGAAGGTTAAGGTATCACCACCCGTATTGGCGTCTGTTTCAACCTTGATGCCTTCCAGTTTAAGTGGTTGCAAAAGGTTTGCTTTCAAACCCATCGCGGTGGCTTCCCGCTCGCGCAGGCCACCAGTAGCTGAGATTTCATTGGTGTCCAGATTGATCATGCCACCATTGGAATAGTACAATTCTTTGGTATCTCCGGCAGCGTTTGAGAACCGGGAAGTGAACTGTACCTGGAAGCCAGACTTTGGATCATTGGCGGGGCCGTAGTCAAATACCACCGTAAGGGTATCTGCGTTTGTACGGCCATCTTTCCACTGGTAAATTCCCCCGTTGGCCACTACACTACGTGGATGTGGCAAACCACTAAACCAATGCACGGTATCGATCTGATGGCTCATCCATTGTCCGGGAATGCCCGAGGAATAAGGCCAGAACAAGCGGTATTCCAAATATTTACGTGGGTCAAAAGCTTCAAAAGGACGGTTCATCAAATAACGCTTCCAATCCACGTCGGATTCTTTGAGGTTTTTGACCAACTCGGGCCGGCGCCAGCGCCCGGGCTGATTGACGTTCCACATCAATTCGACCATCACAATTGGCCCAAATTTGCCCGATTTGATGTAGTCATTTGCAGCGTGGTAATTGGCACCACTGCGGCGTTGGGAACCAATTTGTACAATTTTTTTGGAA
>JAAFHQ010000669.1 GCA_013298445.1 Chitinophagales bacterium
AAAAACTGGCTATACCTTGGCGGTGCCCGACCTTTCGCTGGGCGCTTTTATGCTGCGCAACATCAGCCTGGGTGCGACCGTCAATTTGCCTTTTACGGGTTCCCCCATGAGCCTGCGTTTCAATTTTTGTGAGCGGCACCAACCTTTTACCCTCACGGTTTCAGCCTTGGGTGGCGGTGGTTTTTTCGCATTGGAACTGGACTTAAAAGGCCTGCGCTCCCTGGAAGCTGCCCTGGAATTTGGCGCTGCCGTAGCCCTAAACTTGGGCGTAGCCAGCGGTGCCGTATCGGTCATGGCGGGCATTTATTTCAAAATGACCATCGACAACGGCAACTCCGTCACCAGCCTTACGGGTTATGTGCGCATCAACGGTGCCTTGAGTGTGCTGGGTTTGATCACGGTATCGGTCATGTTCTACCTGGGCCTCGAATACAATGTCACCACGGGCAAAGCCTGGGGCGAAGCAACCTTGATGGTCAAAGTAGAAGTCCTGTTCTTCTCCAAAACCGTCTCGCTAACCACCCGCCGCGAATTCGCTGGATCGGGTGCCGACCCCACCTTCGGCATGATGGTCAGCAAGGATGACTGGAATACGTACTGGGATGCGTTTGCAGCTTAAAAGTTGAGAAGGTTGAGGAAGGTTGAGAAGGTTTAGGCTGCCGCAGCGTTTTTGACAAAGTCCTTGTCCAAGCCGCTCGCGGTAGCCTAAACCTCCCTAAACCTCCCTAAACCAATTCATTAACTCTTCATCACTCTTCATATGCCTCAACAATTCATCTTCACCGCCCTGCCCTGGAAACACCCCAACACCGGGCAAATGATGATCACCGCCCACGTCAGCATTCAACTGAGCTCGACGGCGGAGACAACCCTGCAAAGTTTCCCCGACCTCCTCAAGTGGACACGCCTGATGGAACAAGGGCGCTTTACCCTTTATTTCAACGACGACAAACAATACAAGGTCGATCTGGAAGTAAAACTTGACCGTGACAACTACGAGCAATTGTTCAATTCGGGGATAAAAGTCCGTTCTTACCAACCCGAAGACCTGGGCAAACTCACCCTCAATTCTTTTCCGGAAAAACACATCGCCAGTTTTGTACAAGACCTCTACAAAAAGGTAGGCAACCAAAAAGTGCAAACCCTGCCCGATGAAAACTTCCTGAGCAGCGAGGTCAAAGAACTGAGCGACATCAGCGAATACGAACTGGTGCCAGATTTTCAAAAAAAGCGGCCTCCGTACAGCGAAGCCGATTTTGTACAATACCGCCCCACCGGGCAATCGCGCATCAAACGGCAATTGTCGGTGTACAAAGCCATGCCTTTTTCGCCTACGCCCAACCCACAAACCGACTTTGCCCAGGTGCGCATTTTTAACGATGCCAATAAGAAGAACGTCAGGGGGCAGCTGCCGGAAATCAGAAAACCCGATTTTGAATACCACGACATCCTGGCGGTTTTGTCTTCCCACCCCGATTTGTTGCGGCGCTTTGGGCTGGTGATTGATTTGGTAGTGCCGGATAAAGCGCTGAAAGACATACCCAACACGGGTTTTGTACGCGTGGCGCCCGAAAGGATGAACTTCAACTCCGACACCAAAATATCCTGTCCGGCCACGGCTTATCAAGTCACCCCTGCTGGTTTTTACGCCCAATCCCGCCCCGAAAGCAGCATCGACAAAGGTTGCCTCAAAATCAATAGCGCCGATTTTGCCATTGTACAAATCGACGCCAATGGTGCGGCCCTGAAACTGGCCCAACAAATGGACAACCTCATGCAGCTCAAGGGCAAGCAGGCACTGAACTTTTACAACGGCAACAACTACAGCGGCTCAGTCAAAATAAGTCCGCAAAATCTGCTCGACTACGAAAACGAAAAACCGCGTGAAGCGGGATTGCCCGCCCTGCGCAGCGCCGGACTGGCTGTAGTGCGCAATGGTCTGGCTGCTCAGCTCAATAAAAAATGGGTCAGCGCTTATGCTTTTAGCGAAAAATTCCTAAAAACTGCGCCCGAAACCAAGGAATTTAAAGCCGATAAAACGGTGTTTGTCCTGCCTGCCGTGCCCGCCAATCTGCTCTATGCCGACGACCTAGTACAAGGCTACCGCATGGACATTCAGGCGGGTGGCAAATGGTATTCCCTACACCGCCGCCTCGACGAATACGTGCTCGATCCCGAGGGCAAAAACATCCGTTTGAAAGACAATGTGGAGGACGAAGGTTTTATTCAACTATCAGTCACGCAAGACACGCAAGACAAAACCCAATTGCGGGTGGGCGAAGTGATGGCGCGTTGGGAAGGTTGGAGCCTCTCGGTACCCCGTCCCGGCAAAGCCTTGAACAACCCACGCCCCGGCGTAGGGGAAGTGGACGACTCCACCAAAGACAAATACCTTTTGCCCAAAGAATTCAAAAATTTCCGCCTGCAAATCAAGAGCAACCTGGTCAAAGGCACCTTGCCCAAGCTGCGTTTTGGCAACAAATACCGCATCAAAATCCGCACCGTGGACCTGGCGGGCAACAGCCTCAGCCATGAGCAAAACCCGGAAAACCCCGCCCTGAGCATCAGCCCTGAAATCACTTACCAACGCTTCGACTCCCTGCCCACTCCGGCCCTGGTTCTGGGCAACGAACAACGCGATGGGGAATCGATGGAACGCATGGTGGTGCGCAGCAACGGGAATGTCAGTACCGTGGATTACGAACGCAACAACCTCATCAGCAAGGAACTGCCGGGAGCTTATCCGCCCTATTCCGAGCGGCACATCAAGGCGCCCAGGGCTGCCCAATTGTTGGTTGAGCAACACGGCCTGTTTGACAAGCCCATGAGTGAACCCGGCAGGCGTCAGGATGTATGGAACTGGATCGACAAAAAAGACCAGGAATTCAATAACCCCGCCGATTTCACCAAGGTTTCGCGCAGTTTCATCGCCTTGAAAGAGCGGGAGGCTAGCAATCTGGAGTTGGAATACATTGCCGATCCCATGGCGATGGGCATCGTATTTTGCCTCGACCCTGAATCGCCGCGCCGCAACCTGACCGACAGCTGGACGCGGGGCAAACCGCATTTTTTTAGTTTTTACCAAAAAGGAGAAATCGTTGATCCCGCAACCTTGCCCGTGCTGACTTATGAGCAATGGCAAACGCCCAAATCCCTGCGCATTCGCCTGGAGGAAAACACAGGTAATGCCATGAAAGCCCCCGTCTGGGACGATGAGCGCCGCATCCTCACGGTGTATTTGCCCAAGGGTGAAATGGCCGTATTGCGCTACGCCAGCTTCTGGCGGCCTGCTGATTTGCAGGGCCTTTCGGGGGTATTTGCCATGCTCAATGATGGAAATCCGGCTGCACCTTCCCGCGATTTTGCGCTAAAAAGCCTGCACTGGATGGTTTCGCCCTGGCGGCGCATTACGCTGGTGCATGCGCTGCAACAACCCTTGACCGCGCCGAGTATTGTAAAAAAAGGCACTGTTGAAATTGAAGCGCAGCGCAAATACGGCGACACTACCGCCGCCCTGCGCTTCCAACTCAAAACGCATGCCTCCAGCACCGAAAAGGTAGCTTTGATTGCGGGCTGGAATGAATACGTGGACGACCTTTCAGAAGTCAAAGCCAACATCAAACAAAGCAGCGCCGATGTGCAATCCCTACTGATTGGCTACAACGACGATACTTCGGATTGGGGTAATGGGCAAAATGGCCGCCAGGTGATCCAGGCCTTTCAGGACACCAAACACCGCAAGGTGCGCTACACGACCATTGCCACTACGCGGTATCGGGAGTATTTCACGGTCCTGGCTCAGCAAAAGAAAGATTTTCCGCTGATCACCAAAGGGGTCGTTACGCAGGAAGTAAGCATTTTGAGCACGGCCCGCCCGGCGGTTCCGCTGGTAGAGTACGTGATCCCCAGCTTTAACTGGCTAAAATCCAGCAGCCCGGGCAAAAGTGAAACCCATATCCGTACGGCCAACGTGCAGGTATACCTCAAACGGCCCTGGTTCAGCAGCGGGGAGGAGGAAATGTTGGGCGTGGTGTTGGCCCCCAACAACAATGCGGGGTACGAGCCGTA
>JAAFHQ010000670.1 GCA_013298445.1 Chitinophagales bacterium
TGGTGGAAAACAACATGATCAAGGAAGTCAAAAACGTAGGCTATCCTGGTGTACCCATCGATCCCAAAGGTCGCCCACAGCTCAAGCCTGGTGGCAAGGAATACAACTGCGAAGGCATGTACATGCTGCCCGGCCTGATCGACATGCACGGACACATCGGTGGGCAAGCCCAGGGTGCCGATGCGGAGTATGTCTTCAAACTCTGGATGGGCCACGGCATCACCACCGTGCGCGACCCTGGAGCAGGCAATGGTCTGGATTGGGTATTGGAACACAAGCGCCGCAGCGAAAAAAATGAAATCACCGCGCCCCGCTTGGTGGCGTTTACGGTTTTTGGACAAGGGAGCAAAGAAACCATCAGCACCCCTGCACAAGCACGCGAATGGGTGCGGCAAAACGCCCAAAAGGGTTCCGATGGCATCAAGTTTTTTGGTGCTCCACCGGAAATCATGACGGCAGCACTGGACGAAAACAAAAAGCTCGGTTTGCGCTCAGCTTGTCACCATGCCCAAATGGATGTGGCCCGCTGGAACGTACTCAATTCTGCCCGCGCTGGACTCACCACGATGGAGCACTGGTACGGTTTGCCTGAAGCCTTGTTTACCAACCAAACGGTACAGAACTACCCGTTGGATTACAACTACCAAAACGAGCAGGACCGTTTTGAGCAGGCGGGTAAACTCTGGAAACAGGCCGCAGCGCCTTATTCAGAGCATTGGAAAAAAGTTATGGATGAATTGTTGGCCATGGATTTTACCCTCGATCCTACCTTCAACATCTACGACGCCAACCGCGACCTGATGCGCGCCCGCCGGGCGGAATGGCACGAGGAATACACACTCCCTTCACTCTGGCGTTTTTACATGCCCAGCCGGATTTCGCATGGTTCTTACTGGCAGTCTTGGGGCACTGAACAGGAGATCAGTTGGAAAGAAAACTATCGCCTGTGGATGACCTTTGTGAACGAGTACAAAAACCGGGGCGGTCGGGTAACGGCAGGTTCTGACTCGGGTTTCATTTACCAGTTGTATGGTTTTGCTTTCATTCGTGAACTGGAAATGTTGCGCGAAGCGGGTTTTCATCCTCTGGAAGTGATCAAAAGTGCGACCCTCAACGGAGCGGAAGCACTGGGTATAGCGGATAAGGTAGGCACCATTCAGGTGGGCAAACTTGCCGACATGGTGATTCTGGAAGAAAATCCACTGCAAAACCTGCAAGTCCTTTATGGAACAGGTGCCATCAAACTGACCGAAGACAACAAGGTTGTACGGGTAGGCGGTGTGAAGTACACTGTGAAAGATGGGATTGTGTACGATGCCAAACAACTCCTGGCTGACGTGCGCAAAATGGTGACTGATTCCAAAAAGAAGGAAGATTTTGAAATCGAGCAGCCAGGTACGAAGATCAAGCCATAAGGATCGGAAATAAACAGGTGGATAAAAAATAAAGAACCCCAACCGCTACAGGAGTGGTTGGGGTTCTTTATTTCAGGATGAGTTGATCCAAATCAGGGTAAGGAATTTTTGTCACTTTACAACCAAAAACCCGTCAGAATTCGTAGGTAAAAGATACAACCAAAGTGAATGTCCACTCGTTCATTACAAAAACCAATCCATGTACAAATCATTGCTTTATTGCTGTCTTTCTTTGGGCCTGATGTTTTCTACCATCAATCGGGTAATCGCGACCCCTCCTAGTCACGAAGCCTGGGACGCCCTGCTCAAAAAATACGTATCTGCTACAGGTAAGGTCAACTACAAAGGGCTGAAAACCGATAAAACCAAACTGGAGGAATACCTCAAAACCCTGAGTGGCAATGCCCCGGAAGAATCCTGGAGCAAAGCAGATCAAATGGCCTTCTGGATCAATGCCTACAATGCCTTCACCATCAAACTCGTTGTAGACAACTACCCCCTTAGCAGCATCAATAAACTGCATGGTGGCAAACCCTGGGATCACAAGTGGATCAAAATCGGGTCAAAAACCTATTCGCTCAACAACATCGAAAACGATATCCTGCGCCCGCAATTCAAGGATGCCCGCATCCACTTTGCGGTCAACTGCGCGGCCAAGTCCTGCCCTCCGCTGCTCAATGCCGCCTGGACGGCCAGCAACCTCAACAGCAATCTGGATGCCCAAGCCAAAAAATTCATCAACAATACGGCATTCAATAAACTGAGTGAGAAAAAAGTGGAGGTCTCCAAAATTTTTGAATGGTACGCGGAGGATTTTGGCAATCTGCCCACTTTTATCAACAAATATGCGAGTACTAAAGTGGGGGCAAAGGTGAAGGTGGTGTATCAGGAGTACGATTGGAGTTTGAATGAGTAGGCATTTGCGGGGATTAGCGCAATTATTCTCCGCAAAATTTGCGGAGAATAATTGCGCTAATCCCCGCAAAACACTATTTTTAGGCAAAATCTGCTATGGCACGCTATATTCATCAGCTTCCAGACTGGCCGAATTTTCATTGGGACGATACGCTGCTGTTGCCTAAACTCAGCCAGGTACGCCATGAACAAGGAGTTCTGGTTGGAAAAATGAGTAATTTAGGCTTTGAACTCAAACAAGAAGCACTACTAGAAACTTATACCCTTGACGTGCTTAAGTCCACTGAAATAGAAGGAGAGTTTTTAAACCCAGAACAAGTCCGCTCCTCTATTGCCCGTCATTTGGGCATGGACATTGGGGCATTGTTGCCAGCAGATCGTGGTGTAGAAGGCGTAGTTGAGATGATACTTGATGCCACACAAAATGCGCAACTACCCTTATCTGAGGATCGAATCTGTGATTGGCATGCAGGATTGTTTCCTACTGGACGCAGTGGAATGTACAAAATAAATGTAGCGAAATACCGTAAGGATGAGACAGGACCGATGCAGGTAGTATCTGGTGCTTGGGGCAGGGAAAAGGTTCATTTTCAAGCCCCCGAAGCTACAAAATTAGAGCATGAAATGCGCCAATTCAGCGCTTGGTTCAATCAGCAACAAAGACTTGATCCGGTCATAAAAGCAGGAATTGCCCACCTTTGGTTTGTCACAATCCACCCTTTCGATGACGGCAATGGTCGAATTGCTCGGGCCATTACTGATTTGCAATTGGCCCGGGCAGAGGGAAATTTCTCCAGATTTTACAGCATGTCCGCTGAAATCCGCATCCAACGGAAGGGTTATTATGATATTTTGGAAAAAACCCAAAAAGAGACATTGGAAGTTACTCCTTGGCTAAGTTGGTTTTTAGATTGTTTACATAGTGCGTTAGATAGTACTCAAAAAGTTTTGGATGGCATTCTTTATAAGGCTCGTTTTTGGGAAAAACAAGCTACAACCTTACTCAATCCAAGGCAAATTTTATTGATCAATAAATTATTGGGGCCGTTTGAAGGTAAATTAACCAGTTCAAAGTGGGCAAAAATTGCTAAATGTTCTCCAGATACGGCATTACGGGACATCCAAGATTTAGTGACCAAGGAAATATTGGAAAAAGAAGATGGCGGTGGAAGAAGTACAAGTTATCAGCTAAAGCAACTCGTATTTTAGATGTAGTTTACCGCGAATCCAGAATACAAATCCCTTTTGGGGTCTGCAAATGCGCCACAAGATACGGTCTTTCCGAAGAGGCAATGGGATGTACCTGAAAAGCCCCTTCAAAATTGATCTTGTCCAATACTTCCTGCAATTTTTCCGCCTTGGGGTGGTAGCCTTCCAAACGAATCAAACTACAGCCTTCATCACTCAGCATCGTCGCAGGATGTGGTTCGCTCTGCCACTGAATCAGGGTTGGACAAACACCACTGAGCGGCAAACTTCCATCGGGTGGGATGCTGATCAGCCAGTTCAAATGACTCCGGCTCATGGATTCAATGGCTCCAAACCAGCCTTTTTGTAGGGATTGGGCTGACTGGATGTCATTGGTTCTTGCTACCCAATGCCGCAGCCGGGGTTGCCCATAACGTCCCAAACCATCCAATTCAAACCAACGGGCACAATTCGGCGCTGGTAATTCGGGGTTGATGGCAATGACTTCGAGGTAGCAGCTTTCGCCGAGTTTGAGCA
>JAAFHQ010000671.1 GCA_013298445.1 Chitinophagales bacterium
CAATGAAGCAATGCCATTATATGAAGAAACTCTAGGCATTTCTCGATCCCTAGCCAAAAGTAGTCCGGAAATCTATCTTCCCAATGTAGCGAGTGCACTGAATAATTTAGCTAACCTTTACCGTCTTAAAAATGATCTTGACCAAGCCCAAGCCGAATTTGAAGAAGCTCTGGGAATCTATAGATCCTTGGCCCAAAGTAATCCACAAACCTTTCTGCCAGATGTAGCTACTACTCTGAATAATTTAGCGGTTTTGCACAGTTCTAAAAATGAGCCAGAGCAAGCCCAAGCCCTATATGAAGAAGCATTGAAAATCAGAAAGCTCTTGGCCCAAGACAATCCGAAAACCTTTCTACCAGATGTGGCAGGCGTCCTAAACAATTTGGGCAATCTACACCATGTTAAAAATGAACTAAATCAAGCGCAAGCCAAATTTGAAGAAGCCCTGAAAATCAGAAGATCCTTACCAAAACCATTTCTGTCCCATGTGGCTCAAACTCTCAACAATTTAGCAGCTCTGCATTATGATAAAAAAGAGTTAAAGAAAGCCCGTGCCGAATTTGAAGAAGCCCTGAAAATCAGAAGGTCCCTAGCCCAAATCAACCCACAAACTTTTTTGTCAGATGTGGCTCAGACCTTGAGTAATTTAGCCAATTTACATCGTTCGGAAAACGAGCTTGAACAAGCTTTGGTTGAAAGTGAAGAAGCTCTAAGTATATATCGATTTTTAACACAAAGTAATCCACAACCTTTTGAGGCGGATGTGGCTTCAACTCTTAACCTTTTGGCAGTTCTACATTATGCTAAAAAAGAGCTGAAGCAGGCTCAATCCAAGTTTGAAGAGGCTCTTAGTATTTATCGATCTTTAGCCCAAATTGCCCCAAAAGCTTTTGGGCCAGATTTAGCTGTAATTCTGAAGAACATGGCGGTTTTGCATACTACTACAAAAGAAGTGGAGCAAGCCCGAGCTGAATATGAAGAATCGCTGGAGATATATCGGTCCTTGACACCAATCAATTCGAAAATCTTTCTGCCGGATATAGCTCTTACGCTGAATAATTTGGCTAAGCTTTACAATGCTAAAAATGAGTTGGAGCAAGCTAAAGTCCATTACGAAGAAGCCTTGGGTATTTATCAGACATTAGCTCAAAGCACCCCCCAAACCTTTCTGCCAGCCGTGGCGATGTCCTCAATGAATTTGGCTATTTTTTATCAAGAAAACATGCCGGATCGAGAGCGATCATTAGACATGGTTAGGGTTTTTATTAAGGCTAGTTTGCCTTTTTGGAAGTTACTGCCGAGTGTGCAAATATATGTGAAAGTAGCCATAAATGTTATTCAAAAGTGGGGATTAGACACAGATGAATTTTTAAATGAGATCGATACGGAAGAAAAGGAGAATAGGCCAGAAGATTTTGGCCAAAGTCTGTAAGTGTGATGCCTGCCCCATCATTTCCACTCCCATTTTTACCGCCCCAGCAGCAAAAATCACCCCAAAATCCCTCCCCCTTGCATTTCACCATTTCTCCCCTTATTTTTACCGTCAAAGCAGTAAAAAATGAACACCACTCAATTGGGCGAGATCATTTTGTTTCACCGCAAACGAGCCGGTTTATCCCGCGAAGCATGCGCCTTATTGGCTGGAGTGGGGAAAACTGCAGTGTATGACCTGGAGCATGGCAAGGAGACTATTCGGATGGATACCTTGTTGAAGATACTACATGTCCTCAACATCAAAATGCAATTCAGCAGTCCATTAATGGAAGAATACAAGCAAAAGCAAAGCGAGTATTTTGAACAAGCCATCCAAAACAGCCAGGCTACTCAAGAACAAATTGACGAATTGGCCTAAGAGGCCAAAAGTGGCTGACGGGAACGGAATAAGGATCGATTCCCAGGATTAGCGGATGTTTAAATGGGCGATGGAATGAAGATCGTCATTATAGACAAAAACACTCACCTCAACAGCAAGGCTGCCCCCTGTCTCAGAAGCAGCCTCACCCCCAATCCCCCCTTCCTCACCTCGCCAAAACACTCAATTGCACCCGACGATTCAACCTCTTATTCGCCTCCGAATCATTAGGCGCCAGTGGTTTATCTTCGCCAAAACCCACCACAACAAGTTGAGCACTATTTACCCCTTTTGACAAGAGAAAAGCGCTCACCGCTTGAGCTCTTTTCAGCGATAACTCCTGATTGAATTTACTTTCCCCATTGCTACAGGTGTAGCCCGCTAGTTCAACCACGGTATTCGGGAATGCCTTCAGTTGTGTTGCCAACTCTTCCAATGCGCTTTGGCTTTCTGGAATGATGACTGAGGAACCCAATGCAAAGGTCACTTTAGTAATGTTCAGTTCCGATAGCACTTTGGGCGTTGGAGCTACCATTACGGGTACAGGCTCAGGTTTTGGAGCAGGTGTTGGAACTGGCTCTGGGGCCTTGGCAGTTTTGTCTTCTTCCGGCTCTGGTTTTTTGGGAACCGTAAGCGCTTCAGCCGTAACGTCGTTTTTATCCCATTTTTTCTTCTCCTCATCTGAAATCGTGACAGGAGCCGCATTGGCCTTTTCATCCAGGAGCACTTCCACATCGTCGATGTAGGCAAAGTAGTGCTTGTACACCCGCGCCTCTACTTTTGTATCCGCATCCGAAAAGAAGTTACCGATGACAAAATGTTGATAAGGTTTTACGGCAACGAATTTGCCTTCCACCTGTTCCCATCTGCCTTTTTTGTACTTGCAAACCTCTTTCTGGTACGCAACGGGAGTCAGGGCCAGAACTTCCCCTATTTTGGTGGTGCTGATCGGTTTTTCCAAAAAGGCAATCCCGATGTTGTTGGCGCCTTCACAGTGGTAATGCACCCAAAAAGAAAAAGTATAGGTTTTGCCAACGGTCAAGGGTGCATTTAGGGCACCTTGAATGTACTCTCGGGTCGGGTAGTCCCCTCCACCATAAACATTGATTCCTGCCACATTTTTTCCGTTGTGGGCCATAAACGGCCAGCTGCTGCCATTTGGGTCATAAATTTGCTGGTCACTGGTTGTGTACAGCAAAGAACCTCCGGCCGTAGGATCACTCCAATGCTGAGCCCGATTGATTACGTTGCGCAAGTTTAAGGCAAGGCCATCATTTGAAGTTTCAAAGCTAGGATTCTGGACAAGATTCGCCGAAAGGTTGTTTTCGGTTTGAGCAAATAAGTGGAAAGAAACAAAAGAAAGGATTAAGCTCAAGCAAGTAATCTTGGCCAAAGCTTTAACAGGATTTGGTTTCATAATAGCTGTGTTTAGTTATTGAATACGTTTTGTGAATATAAATATATGAAATTTTTTCTTGTGTTTGTATAAAAAAATACCTTCTGATTGAAATACAAAAAAAACGACTGTTTAGTTCCCGGTCATATCGGCACATTCCTTTTAAACGCACTCCCAAAATCCACCAGCGATTCCGTTTTGATCACCCCTTTAATGTGGTCTATCTTTTCATACAACAATTTCCGCATGTGCTCGCTGCTCCTGGCTACAATCCGAATGTACAGCGCATAACTCCCGGTGATGTAATAACACTCCGTCACCTCCGGGATTTTTTTCAGTTCCTCGATGATCTGTTGCGAATCTGAATCATCACGCAACACCAATCCCGTGAAGGCACTCCACTCGAAGCCCAGTTTTTTTTCATCCAAAATGATGCTCACCTGCTTTAGTACGCCCAGGTCTTTGAGGCGGGCTACCCGTTGGTGTACCATGGTGTTGGAGATACCCAGGTCCTGGGCAATTTGGGCGTAGGCCCGGCGGCCATCCTGCTCAAGGGCTTTGAGGATTTGGCGGTCGTGCTCATCGAGGTAGGGCAACTCGTGCATAGGGAGGTTGTTTTGACTTAAAACACAGAGCGACAAAATTTTTAACTCACATTACGCAGTGGAGCAGCTTTGCTGCCTACTATTCACCATGACGACGGCACGACGATTTAAGCACTTGAGGCTTCGCCTCTCTTTGCTAAAAGCGACAGGATTGAAAACGGATGAAACGGATTGAACGGATTGGAACGGATTTTTTATTCC
>JAAFHQ010000672.1 GCA_013298445.1 Chitinophagales bacterium
CCCGCAGCACGCCACTGCCGCACATCGGCACCTGCACGTTGAATTGCTCTTGCGCGGGATTGGGGTACACCCACAGTCGCTGAGCGCCGTCCCAGATGCGGCGGTTGGGATCGTCGATGCCCAGGGTGTCGCAACTGCTGCCTTCCTCGTCGTAGAGGTTGAAATTGGGGAAGTAGTTCATCATCCAGGTAGTAAAATAAGGTAGTATAACGCCGCGTTGTACAAAATCACAAGTTACGCCCGCACGGTCGGGATGATTAATGACATGGAGGTAGTGCGTACCATTGCCGGTACCCATGTAGATTTTCCCGTCGGGCGCATTGCGCATTTGGAAAAAATTAGTAGCGAAAAAACCTTGGTCTTTAAAACCGTCCCAAGCCGCAATATGTACATAGTCTCCGCGATCCAGATTTTCTTTACAAAGATCAAACTGATACAATTGCTCAGCGTTGTTGAAGTAGAGGTAACGACTATTGGGCGAAATAGCCAACCCCGTAGCATACACGCTTTCTGTATCGGGAATATCACGATCATATAATGGCACATCAATTGATTTACGAAAAGTCAGTCCCCCTGAGCAGCGATCAAAATCATAAATTTCTAATGTCGTTAAATTAATCCGGCAGTACTTAGTGCCATCTGGTGAAAAAACCGCTTGGCCTGATGCAGGCAAATAATAAGGATTTGGAGTTGTGGTAGCAAGTGTTTGCAAATCCGTCGACTGTACGCCTTGAGGCGTCACCAGTATTTTCCAAAACTGTCGATCATTGCCACGCGGTATTACGACCCACCAATCTCGTCCATTAGCATGCCTCACTGCTGCCACAGCATCGGTAAGACTGTCTGCTACAACAATTTGATCTTTGGATATTACAGCACCGTTACCATTGTTTTTATTCATATCCACTGTGGTGAGCAAATAACGATCATGGAGCCTTACAGTGGTTGGGTAGGGCTGAACAAAAAAGCGTAAATAAAAAACCAAGTACAGCCCATCACCACCAGGTTGAGGCAGAGACAGGGTACTACTCATACAACGAAAAGAAGCATGAAAAATACCGCAAGTTTCGTTGTAGTAATCCGAGTCAGAGTAGGCTAAATCATCACCATTTTCCATGATTTGACCTGTCCTGTCAACAATGGTACAACCATTCATGTAAAACAAAAAGTTACCATCCTCATCATTGGTAACGGTTGCGGCATGCCCTGCACTGTAATAAAAAGAGGTTGATTCAAATGAAGAATCTTTAAACGTGATCTTCATGTTACCATACTCTCCTCTGGTAGAATCGTAATTTGCGCTGTAGGTAGGGTAATAACCTAGTATCCAGTTTTTATCGCGTAGCGATTGCATCTGGGATATTACAAGTAAAGGAAAAAGCATATTTAATACAATGACAAACAATATCTGTTTCATAGAACAATAAAATATACCAAGTCTTACATGAGCATGTAAGACTTGGCGCTTTTGATAAACCTAGTGAATTACTAAGAATTTGCGAACTTCAATCCGGTGTGAAGCATCTTCCGTACGTAGCAAATAAATACCAGCAGGCCACTCCGCAACCTGAAGGGTAATTAAAGAAGTTGTACTTAACAAACGTTCTTCTTGCACGGTACCGGTAGTTAAGTGAACGACACGTACTTGGCCACTAAAAGGCATTGGAAACCCAATTTGTATAGCCTGTTCCGCCGGATTGGGCCAAACTGTGAGAGTATTGAGAACCGGTTCTAGGGCGACTGCTTCGTGTGGAGTGGCACAGTAAGGATCATCCATCTCTCTAACAAAGGTGGCTGCCTCTGTAGCAGGCAACATTTCGCGGGCAATGAAGACTCCAAACCCAAAATCACCCGGGCAGGAGTAGGCGATGTTACGCAGCGCGATGCTATCAGCACTTGCCCACGCAATATCCCGGTATTCTTTGCATTTTAGAGTCAGCAAGGTGCGGTAATTGCCCGCTTGTGTGGTACTGGTACTGATGCCATCCAAATAAACCTGCACATTGGCTAGTCGTGTGTCACGATCTGGCGTCAAGGCTGCCACTTCCGTAGTTAACAAATGATTTTTATTTTGCATTTGGCTTACTACATCAAGTTTGTTGAATTGCCAGTCTTTATCCTCGCCAAGTTCTGAGTGCTCAGATTCGTACTTTTGTAAACGCTCCAAACTGTCAGCCCACATCTGAATCTCGGCTTGAATGCTGTCTATTGTTTGCTGTACATTCACCGGCACCTTATTGGCATTGCTCAACATCCTTTCAGCATTGGCTAATTTCCAAATGGTTTTGTCAACCATGTTGCTGTAGTATTGCGTAGCGCTACTACTGCTACTAAAAGAATTGGGGAAGCGGATCATTTTCTCTAATAAATCTCGCTCAAAATCCCAAATCTTGACTGGATCGGTGAGGTTAAATGTTCCGTTTAAAAAATCTTCTGCTAAGATTGTTAAGTCAGGGTCAAGAGGGGGAGTACTACTTACTTCGCAGCGATTTGGTAAATTAACAAATGGAGCAGGAACAAACCAATTAGAAGGAGTCTGGGAAGGGGGTAACGCATCGCTTACAGTTTGATCAACGAGCCATAATAATGGAGGGATCAGAAGATTATTATCTACTCTAGCACCACGTATTCCATAAGAACTTGCGGTCCAGCGATTTTTCCTAAAATCACGACTTACAGGAATCATATTATCCCATACTTCTAACCCAACCTGTCCCGTCCGAGCGACATTTAGAGCATGCTCAATATTACTACAATTAGACTGGTAATGGTAATCATGACGAGAGCCGTCCACATCATTATTGCATACATTCATGTGCGGAGACTCCTGCACGTGAATACCACAACGCAACCAGGCATCATAGGAACTAGGTTTATCTATAAAAAGTGTGGACCGAATTGTCTGGTTAGTTGTAATGAAATTATTGATCCCAGTAACGCCGTAAGTCCCAATACCTACAGAAGAAACCGAATTAACTGGTGCAGTTCCATTGTAATAACGAATGGTATTTTTGTAAATTAAATAGCCATCAGCAGGATCCACGATTTCAATGGCATCCGTTCTAAAAGATTGTGAATTAGGACCATTACCAATAGAAAAATTAATCGTATTCTCCTGAATATTAGCCCGGTCGGTTGCCCCATTTTGGGCCCGAACATTGATTAGTTTAATAGAGTTGTTGCACAATAACTGATTGATTACCAATGTGTTTATTTTTGTAGTAAAAACGATGTCGCTTAGTTACCAAGACTTAAAAAACGACCGACAATGGCGTTCCAGTACAGGTTTGAATCAATCTCAATTTGAGGTTTTGAGGGGACATTTCGCTCGTGCCTATGAACAGATGTATGGAGAAACGATATTGGAACGCAAAAGCGGTTCTACTCAAGAATCCATTTTTGGGACTTACGACGACTTGCTTTTTTTTGTGTTATTTAGTCTGAAATGCGGGTTGACCTACGATGTTTTGGGGCTTGTTTTTGGCTGCGACGGCTCAAGCGCCCAAAGGAATCAAAAGTCTGCACTGGCCGTGCTTAGCCTTGCCTTGTCTAATGCCGGAGTTCTGCCTGCTCGTTCTTTTGCGAATGTAAAAGACTTTGAAAAGTGGTTTTCGCAGGATGAGATTTTGATTCTTGATGGTACAGAACAGCGGTCGCAGCGCCCAGGGAACAAAGAGGTTCAAAAAGAGGCCTACAGCGGCAAAAAAAATCGCATACCGTAAAATGCCTGATCATCACCAACCCCAAAAAACTGATTCGGTACATCAGCCGAAGTTATTTTGGAAAGGCGCATGATTTTGGGATGATGAAAACAGAATTTCCACCATCAAAACAATGGTTTTTGCACTTCAAAATACGCCTTGACCTTGGCTTTCTCGGTTTTGAGACACACTACACTTGTAAAGAACTCTATTTGCCAAATAAGAAACCCCGAAAACAAGAACTTACCGAAGATCAAAAAGCAGAAAACAGAGAACAAGCATCTCAACGGGTTACTATCGAACACAGCATTAGCGGGTTAAAACGATACAGATTCTTGTCAGACAG
>JAAFHQ010000673.1:0-744 GCA_013298445.1 Chitinophagales bacterium
CAAAGAACAGGTCTCGCTCCGAGACTCCAAAAGGTCTAACCCCGGGATAGCGTGTTAAACCACTCATGAGCATACCTTTTTGGAGAGCTCGAGGATAACGTCCAGGATTTGCGCTAAGCCTATGCGGTAGTCACGAGAATCGGTCAATCCTTTGTTCTCTTCCAATTTATTGAAGCGCGCTTGGGTCTGAATCACTTCGTTAATCCAATCTTTGTTTATAGCAGCTTGCCGCAACAAATCCAGGGCATTGTCAATTTCACCTATGGCTACTCGTTTGCGAATTTCTATGGCTGCTGGGCACATGCTATCTTCGTTTATATTACGCAAAAGCTGATTTTCGGCGCAGCGCTGGTGCAATTCTCCAAAAAAATCGTACTGGTTTCTCTGAAACTCAATTTTAAACTGGTTCACCACAAAACTATTGGTATCTTGGTCGGGCAAAGGCTCGTTGACGGAGATGCAGTTTTCAACTCGCCCCCCATCACTCAGGAGTTTTAGCAAAAGTTGAGCGTACCATTTGTCAAACTGAAAACCCAGAAAAATGTAAGTTCCCGCTTCGCGAAATGCTCGCAGAAGTTTGGTAGGTAAACCAGGAGTACCCAAGATCGATTGCATCATTTTGTATAAATCATCAAAATCTAAAACTAGAGAATCGTCCTTGTCTATGCTACCAAAGAGGTTATAGATCAAGGGGAGAGCGTTACTGGGGGTTTCAATTTCGTCATTTTCGTTGTCGTTGTGACG
>JAAFHQ010000673.1:754-4044 GCA_013298445.1 Chitinophagales bacterium
TATCATGATTAAGGGATACCATTACATGAAAAGGGATTTGCACAATGCGTTGCAGGATGGTTTCGTCGGGCGTAATGTTACGATAAAAACGTTTCATTTGCCGGACTACCCTCACCTTGCTTTCGGGTGAACTGAACAAGTATACACCATCAGACTCATTGTAATCTAAAATATCATTTCGATTATATTTGTAAAGATGATCGTTCAACTGGCGATCCAAAGCCTGCTCGTTCACCTTCATGAGATCAGGGCCAATAAGAAGTACCGCTTTTTGGTGTTTGATGTCGTCAAGGACATATAGCCAGTCTGATACGGAAATATTGTGCACGTAATACTGGATTTAAACTCTATTAAAGTAGGTCGAAGTTAGATAAAAATTATTATAGTTAGCAATAAAACTTGAAAGGTAATCAACAAAATCAGTCATACTGTATCTATATCTCTTAAAATTTTTGCATTGCTACAGCTTTGAAATATTTTACCTAAAACATCAAATTCATTTTCCACGAATACGATATTAAATTGAAGTAATAACCTATGTTTCAAATCATGATCTGAAATATCGCTATTTATCGCAATTAGTTTTTCACCCCGCCCCCCATCGCTCAGGAGTTTTAGCAGGAGTTGAGCGTACCATTTGTCAAACTGAAAACCCAGAAAAATGTAAGTTCCCGCTTCGCGAAATGCTCGCAAGAGTTTGTTAGGCAAGCTTGAAGTACCCAAGATTGATTGCACCATTTTATATAAATCGTCAAAATCTAACACAAGAGAATCGTTCTCGTGTATGCTACCAAAAAGATTGTAGATTAAGGGTGAAATTTTACTCGGTTTTTCAATTTCTTCGTTTTTGTCGTAGGGAAAACGATGCTGGAAATAGTGAAAACGATGTTCGACCCCATACCGTTGAAAAGCTTCCGACACAAAGGAGTCAGGGCTAAGGGACAAAACTACATGAAAGGGAGTTTGTACGATGTACTGCATGATGGTTTCGTCAGGCATGATTTCGTCGTAAAAACGCCTCATTTGTCGGGAAGCACGTAATTTACCTTGTATCGAGCTAAATATATATAAATTGTTTTTTTCATAAAAATATGCAATATCACTTGATGCGTTTTCGAACATTTTCTGACGGATTTTTTTATTTGTTGACTCGCCATCAACTCGAAAATAATCTGGCCCTAAAATTAAAATTGCGCGTTGATTCTTTATATCATCTATTATATCTTGAAAATCTGTTAGGCTAAGGGGAGAATTTTCAAAATCATTTGCCGATTGATCCGAATTTTGTTTATCAAGGTAAAATTTCTTCAAGGAAGAAAGCATATTTCCCTCTTTTTTCAATTCCTTTGGAATTTCTAAAAAATCGCTATTATTTGCTGATAAAAAGCCAAGTTTAGGCAATGAAAGAACTTCAAAAGGAAATGATATACCTTTTTCTTTTAAACCATCCAAGACCAGGATTTCTAATTCAATAAGTTTTTTTAATCCTGAAATATCTTTTATCCAAGTATTACTTATATCAAGATAACGAATTTTTTGTAATCGATATATGTTGTTAATATTTGAAATATTTGTATTTCTAATCGATAAGCCCCTTAATTCAGACAAGTTGCTTATCGAACTCATGTCACTAATTTCGCAAAATGAACAATTGAGTTCTCTTAAGTTTGTAGCATAGCGTAAAGGAGACAAATCAAAAACTTTTGACTTTGCAATATTGAGTTCTTTTATTGACATAATAGAACTCAATGAGCTTATGTCTTCTATATTTGTAAATGCGATATTTAATTCCTCTAATTTTGCCAGGGTGGCTATTGAAGATATACTAAATACTTCAGTATTGTCTATATACAATCTTTTTAATTTCGACAATTTTTGTAAAGGATATAAGTCTTGGACTTTAGTAGAAGATGCAGCCAGGCCTTCTAAATTGGACAAATTATTTAATGGGGTTAGATCGCTAACTTGCGTATAAGAAAAAGCTAAGCTTCTTAAATTTTTTAAACTACTAAGGGGGCTCAGGTCATTAAGAGCCCATTGGCTTTCAATTTCTCCTGATATATTCAGTAATTGGAGATTACTCAATTTACTAATCGCCAACGGAATAACGTTAAAACTATTAGATCTTCCTGCATTAGTTGAATATCTGCGTTGATACCTCCCTACTTCATTGTCCCATTTAGTGTAGGCTTGGCTAAAATTCAATTGCTCTAGCCAAACCAATTCGAACAATTCTTCTGGCACCTCAGACAACCCACAATTTCCTAAATCCAAAAAACCCGTCCTTTCTTTTTTCTCTTGTTCAATCAGTTGCAAAGCCAAACTCATTACTTTGTTTCCAGTATCACGTGGCATCAAAGCCGACCACACCTCAGTCGGAATCTTCGTTTTAAATCCTTTCCCAACCTTTTCTCTCTCATCCGTAAGCAACCCCTTCAGTGGCCTCAAACGCTCCAAAGCCCCCTCCAAATCCCCAGCCTTATACTGCCGAATACCCAGCACCATTTGTTCAGCAGTCAACAAAGCATCACCAGTACTATCTGAAACCTGATTCAGCTTATTACGCTCCTTGGCCCAACTCAGGAAATAATCAATTTTGATCCCCGCATCGGGGTTTTCTTCTTCTTGTTGCAACAAATCCAGGATCAGTTTGGCCGCTTTTTCAGGCTCCAGATAAGAAGCAACCAACCAATTTTGCGCCTCTTTAAAGGCCAGCGTGGGAATTTTTTCTGGGTTATACTGTAGGTAATCGCGTAAAAAACGCGCCAGTTCAAAAACGCGGGCTTCACCAAAGGCTTCAGAAGTCTGCAAAGTCGAGATCAATAGCTCGCGGATGTCGGCTTGCATTTCATACATGTCTCGCCCTACTTCCCGGCACAAATCGGAGTGCAACAAATCAGAAACTGTGCTCAACAATTCAAGTGGGTCTTCTGCGGTGGTCGTTTTGCGGAAATTAAGCCAGATTTTATACAACAAATCCGTGGTCAGGGCGATCGGAAAGGCAGCATGACAGGCCAAATGCAAATGCTCATCCCCAGGGTACGCCTGGCGGAAAGCAGCCCAATGCAGGCGGGGAATGGTGTCAAGATTTCCGGTTTCGATTTGCATGATTTGCCCATTTAATGGCTGACCTTGTTCCTTCCGGGTTAAAGGCTTCCATTTTGACCATTAATGAAAGATAGTTGGCTAAACTCCCCGCCCACCTGCGTTCGGGCAAAGGGTTGAACCAGCTGATCGTCACCCCTCGCTTGGCTATTGCATCAAAAAAATCCATCCACTGCTGTAGCGAT
>JAAFHQ010000674.1 GCA_013298445.1 Chitinophagales bacterium
AAACACTACTTTTTTCCTAAACGCCCTATTTTTCACCTAAATTAGGAACCCTGATGTCTGCTAACTCTGCCAAAATGCGTATGGCCATCATCGCCTCTGCTACTGGAACCCTATTGGAATGGTACGATCTTTTTTTAGCCGTGATTTTGGCCAAAACCCTTAGCAGCCAACTCTTTCCAAGTGGAGAAAGCACCTACTTTTTGGAAACATTAGCCATCGTAGGGTCTTCATTTTTCATCCGGCCACTCGGCTCTTTGTTCTTCGGAAGTATGGGCGACCGCAAAGGCCGCAAACAGACTTTTTTACTGTCCTTGTTGGTGATGGGGGGCGCTACCTTTTTGATTGGTTTGATACCTACCTATCAGCAAGCCGGTTGGCTAGCTCCCTTGTCATTGCTGGTTTTGCGCCTTGCTCAAGGTTTTGCTCTCAGTGGTGAATATTCCGGTGCCATCATTTACGTATCTGAAAATGCACCTGCCGACAAACGAGGTTTTTATACCGGATTTATCCAGGCTACGGTGCCGGTTGGCTTGTTGCTGTGTTTGTTGGTGGTCATTGGCATCCAGTCTTTAATGACTCCCGAAAGTTTCAATGCTTGGGGTTGGCGTCTGCCTTTTTTGTCCAGTGCCGTACTGGTATTTTTCTCCTACGTCGTGCGCAGAAGAATGGAAGAAACCCCCGTTTTTAACCAACTAAAAAACAGTGGAAATGTGTCCAAATCGCCAATCCGGGAATCTCTCGACAGCTTCCCCAAATGGCGATTGATCTTAATGCTCATTTTTGGTGGCAATGCTGCTCAAAGCTCCATCATGCAAACCTCTCAGTTTGTTACCCTTTATTTTTTACAAAGGGCTGTAAAAATTGAGGAACAGGTCAGTTTTATCATTTTAGCGGTGGCTCTGCTTTTAGGCACCCCCTTCTTTCAATGGGCGGGAGCTTTGAGCGACCGAATTGGCCGTAAAAAAGTGATTTACGCAGGAATATTGCTGGGGATGATCTCAATCCCCCTCTCCTTTTACCTTTTCAATACGCTGGGCAATCCCGGCCATTTGACCGAGCCCCATTCCATCAGCACTGGTCTAACCCTCTTGTTCATTTTACTGTGTTTTGTTAATATGCTGTCCAGCGCTTTGGTATATGGCCCGATGGGGGTATTCATGACGGAGTTTTTTGAAGGCCGAACCCGCTATACCAGCATGGGTTTTGCCCACAATATTGGCAATGGTGTCATCGGTGGAGCGACTCCTTTGGTTACGGAATTCCTGAAAGCAAATCTGGTGGTTGGAGCGCTATTGGCACCTTATATTGGGTTGCTTTATCCACTGGGTCTGGTGGTGCTTGCTTTGATCATCAATCCTTTTTTGAAGGAAACTGTGGGGAAAAATTAAATTCAACTACCCGATTGGTTGTTCGTGGCTTTTTGGAAGATAATGATACCTTTATAATCAAGGGATTTGCAGAGAAAAATGAAATCAGGATTGATTTTGGTGAAGTTCGTGGGATGGTTTTGCCCGCACGATAAAAAAGAGAAACAATGGAACGAAAAACAGCAACGCTCATCGGCGCAACTGGATTGATTGGCAGTCAAATTTTGCAACAGTTAATCGATGATACTCACTTTAGGAAGATCAAAGTTTTGGTGCGCCGCCCATTCAAATTTGTTCACCCCAAGATAGAGCTCATCCAGCTAGATTTCGGGGATGAAGTGGCTTATCAAGCTGCCATCACAGGGAGTGATGTGGTATTTTGTTCGGTTGGGACTACCCTCAAACAAGTAAACAGCGACATGGCCGCCTATCGCAAAATTGACTACGATATTCCAGTAAACGCAGCTCGATTTTGCGTGACTACTGGATGTCCAGCGTTTCTTCTGGTCTCCGCCATTGGTGCCAATAGCAAAAGTTCCAATTTTTACCTAAAGCTCAAGGGGGAAGTTGAAGAAAAAATTGGCAGTTTGGGGCTCCCTTCAGTTGCCATTTTTCGCCCATCGATGTTGGTGGGACAAAGGGCAGAGTTTCGACTTGGAGAAAAGGTTGGCCAGGTTTTGATGGGCGTTTTGGGTTTTATGATCCCCAAACCCTACAAAGCCATTGATGTAAAAACGGTCGCCAAGGCAATGGTTGCTGCCGCAAAAAAAGAAACTCAAGGCTTGGCGTTTTATACTTACGCAGAAATGCTCAGCCTGGCTGATTAAAAGAGCTTGTTCGAATTTCACAAGCGCTCTTTTTCTATTAAATCTTTTGCTTGTTCGGGCACAGCACTTAAATTTACCCATCAAACATTACCTGCAACATGACTCTGCAAATCCGTACCCTTGAAGAATACCACGCGGCCTACCAACGCGCAGTTGACAATCCTGAAGCATTTTGGGCTGAACAAGCTGAAACCTTTCAGTGGCGTAAACCCTGGAATAAAGTATTGGACTGGAATTTTGAGGAACCCGACATAAAATGGTTCCTTGGAGGACAGCTCAATATCACTGAAAACTGCCTGGATCGCCATTTGGCCACCCGGGGAGACCAAGTTGCCATCCTCTGGGAAGCCAACGACCCCGAGGCACCCAATCGCAGTTTTACTTACCGCCAGCTCCATGCTGAGGTATGCAAAGCTGCCAATGCGCTTAAAGCGAATGGCATTCAAAAAGGAGATCGGGTATGTTTTTACATGCCAATGGTACCGGAACTGGCAATTGGGATCCTAGCTTGTGCACGTATTGGTGCCATTCACTCGGTTGTATTTGCAGGTTTTTCGGCTCACTCTCTGTCGGATCGCATCATGGACGCCGAATGCAAAATGGTGATCACTTCGGATTACAACAGTCGTGGGGCCAAACATATCCCGGTCAAAAAGGTCGTCGATGAAGCCTTACTCATGGGTTGTGGTTCTGTGGAAACCGTACTAGTTTATCAGTGCGTAGAAGATCCCGTTGCCATGCAAGCTGGACGCGACAAGTGGTGGCATGATGAAGTTAACCATCAATCCAGCGATTGTACCGCCACAGCAATGGACTCCGAAGACATGCTTTTCATCCTTTATACTTCGGGTTCTACGGGCAAACCCAAAGGAGTTGTTCATACCTGTGGAGGTTATATGGTGTACGCGGCGTACAGTTTCCGCAACGTTTTTCAAATCCAGGATGGCGATATCTACTGGTGCACCGCCGATATTGGCTGGATTACCGGGCATTCTTACATTGTGTATGGCCCGCTATTGAGTGGAGCTACTTCCATCATGTTTGAGGGTGTGCCTACTTATCCCGATGCGGGTCGTTTTTGGGAAATCTGTGACAAACACCAGGTGACCCATTTTTATACGGCCCCTACTGCCATTCGGGCGCTACAAGCGCAGGGAGATTCCTGGGTAGAAAAGCACAGTTTGTCCAGCATCAAAGTACTGGGCAGTGTGGGCGAACCCATCAATGAAGAAGCTTGGCGCTGGTATTTTGACAAAATTGGCAAAGGAAGTGCGCCAATTGTAGATACCTGGTGGCAAACCGAAACGGGGGGAATCCTGATTTCTCCTCTCGCAGGGATAACTCCGCTGAAACCCTGCTACGCTACCTTACCTTTACCGGGGGTACAACCTTGTTTGACTACCTCCGATGGAAAAGAAATTGAAGGAAATGACGTAGAGGGCTTGCTCTGTATGAAATTCCCCTGGCCTTCCATATTGCGTACGACTTATGGTGACCACGAACGTTGTCGCCAAACTTACTTTAGTCCCATCAAAGGCATGTACTTTACGGGCGATGGTGCACGCCGGGATAAGGATGGTTACTACCGCATCATTGGCCGTGTGGATGATGTAATCAATGTATCGGGCCACCGCCTGGGGACAGCGGAAGTAGAAAACGCGATCAACCAGCACCCTGGTGTGGTAGAATCTGCCGTAGTGGGCTACCCACACGACATCAAAGGGCAGGGCATTTATGCCTACGTCATTACGACCGACCCAGTCAGTGACGAAGATCAGTTCCGCAAAGAGGTGTTGGATGTGGTGAGCAAAGAAATTGGCCCCATCGCCAAACCGGATAAGATA
>JAAFHQ010000675.1 GCA_013298445.1 Chitinophagales bacterium
TCCTACGATTTTGACGTGCGAAAAAAGAACGCTGCCGGAGTAGATGTGGTGGAATATCAGGAGTTCAATACGGCCTACGTGGGCTTACCGCAAGTGATTCGCGGGGACGGGCATTACCAGGTGATGCAGCGTTTTGGCATGTACCGCTGGCACATTCCAGATCCAATACGTTTTGAAAAAGACTTGAAGGTGACCATTCAAGCTTTGGGCTGGCGAGGTGATGGGCGTTATTTGCCGCTCCAGGATGATATTGCTTCGGTGGTTTTTTGGTACCAGACGGAGCCGCATGCTACTTTTCCGAAGTTGCCAGAGCGGGATAAGTTAGAAGTGAATTGAGCTTAGGTGTTTCTTTAGTGCCTTAGGTTTCTTAGGTGGTGAGATAATAATTTTTTTCACCACCTAAGAAACCTAAGACACTGAAGGTTCACCTTAGGAGCGGCTCACTACTTCCATTCAAGTGGTACCTCTACCATCGTTTTGTCCCAGGCAATCCGCATGGTTGCCGCTTTTGCATCAGCTTTTTCAAAAGCGATCGCCAGGTTTTCCACTACATCGGTGGTGCTTTTAACCGGAACTTTGACCCTCAATACGTCCAAGCTTTCCTTGTAACTGTAAGCGCCCCAGTGGTCCAATTCGCTATTCAGTACAATCGTCCACTCATTCTGATCGGGAATCGCAAAGAAGGCATAAGTGCCAGCTTTAACTGGCTTGCCGCCAAAGGTAACATCCTGATAAAATTTGATCTCGGTAGCTTCATTGGCCCCCACTCGCCACATTTTGCCGAAAGGGATCAGTTTCCCAAAAACCTCCCGCTCTTTTTTGGCCGGACGGCTATAAATGACCCGCACAACGGCTGCTGCATCGGCACCACCGATTTTATCCGGCGCAAATTTGCGGTCGTGGGCAAAATCGTGGGGGTAATAACTAACGTCCATCGGGCTTTTGTCCAGGCCAGGGAATTTTTGGGCGCTGAGCTGGAGCGTGGAACACAAAAGGAGGCAAAAGAGAAAGAATGGTTTCATGTTTTTTTTGACGAAGTTAGTGGCTTTGGGGCCACTTCAATGTCGCTGAGAGAACTTTTTCTGATTTTGATGCAGCTCTGTTTCTCAAGACCAAAGCGACATTTTTGTAGCACAAAGGATAAAAAAGAGAACTCAAAGGACACAAAGTTAGGCGTTGACGGTCTTTGTGTCCTCTGTGTACCTTTGTGTTTTCTTTGTGAAAAAAAATGTCGCTTTGGTTTTGAGGTGAGGTGATCCTACGAAATCACTTCACCACCACCTCATTGTGTGGCAAAGCCAGCTGCCGATCCAAGGTGATGAACACAATCGCGTCCCCCTTTCTGCATTGGCTCAGCACTTTACTGGCATCAATTTCCATATACGTTTGATCCGAAAAAGAAATCATGGTCTTCGTGTTGAAATCGCGGATGGCGATTTTAAAACGGTGTTTGCCCTGGGGTTCTGCGGAACCATTGTCGCCCAGGCTCACGGGTTGAACCGTAAATACACCTTGGGCATCAATCGACAGTTCACATTTGCCCGTGGGGGTGTACTCGTTGACGACCATTTTGTTGTTCAACAAAACAGCAGTGCAGTTGGTAAAATCGCTGTTTTGTCCTGATAATACAGTTGTGCTAACCAAGCAACAAAACAGCAGGGTTTGAAAAATTCGCATAGTCGTTTGATTTTAAAATGTGACAATTAGAGAATCCAATTCCAATGTCACAAACCTAAGCGCAGGGATTGTAAAGGGCGTAAAAGCAGGGTAAAACAATGTAAATGAAATGTAAAACCTGTTTTTGGAAACTCAAAAGACCTTAATTTTGGAGCATGAATATAGAAAAAATCAAAAGGTGGGGATTGCCGCTGAGTTTGGTGGTGCTGGCCGTGTTTATCCTTTCGGCGGTCTGGTGGCCGGAAACCAAAGGAAGTGAAACTCAGTTGGAGCCTACCCGCATTAATATAGCCCTGCGTGCAACGGGAGATCGACTGCTGGATTTGGCTGGCGACAGTACTTCAACCATTGCTCCAGTACACAGAAAAGATGCCCATACCTGGTTACTGCGTTTGGAGCGCCGTTTTAACTATGATAGTTTGCCACGAATTTTACGCCAGGCCTTGTTGCACCAGGCGATTCGGATGGATTACAACGTTGCAGTGCTGCGCTGCAAGGACAACGAATTGATACTGGGCTATTCCGCTAGCGATTTGGAACTAGACGGTGAAGTACCCTGTGGTGGCCGCGACCTCGCTGCCGATTGTCTGAACATCGAATTGAGTTTTTTGGATAAAGTGATCCCCCAGCCCAATCCCTGGAAAACAAGTTTTTTGATGTTGAGTGGTTTTCTTTTTCTTGCTGCTTTGGGGACAGTGTTGTACCGTAGAAAAACGCCTCCAGCCCCCGAGGCCCAATTGGAAGAAAACAACCCCACGCAACTTCGATTCGGTCAAAGCAGTTTTGATTTTGCCAACCAAACCCTGTGGGTAAAGGGTCAACTCAAAAACCTGACCTTCCGCGAAGCCAAACTCCTCAACTATTTGATCCAAAATGCCAATCAGGTGCTGGACCGCGAACGCATCCTCGAAGCCATTTGGCAAGACGAAGGCATGCTGGTCGGGCGTAGCCTGGACGTATTCATTTCCCGCCTGCGCAAATTGTTACAAGAAGATGAAAGCATCAAAATAGTAAGTGTACACGGGGTTGGGTATCGTTTTGAAATTACTCCCTCTGGCGCTTCCACATAATCCTGCCCCCTACAGTTTCAACCACCCAGGAAGGGATGTCAATTGCTGTAGGGCGGTTGCTAACGCTTTCTATGGTTTGGTCTGCTTTCAAAGTAAACGCAACGGGGAGTTTGTCTTCGTAAAGGTAAGGTTGTAAAGCACCTACTTCTTTCATTAGATAGTGTTCCGTTCGGTATATTGAAGGTATTTCTTCGATGACTTGCTTCCATTTTGACAAGTCAGCACCAACTTGTATCCAAATGATCTTTTGCCGATTTATTGTATTGAGCAAACTATCCTGTAAGCGACCTAGAAATTGGATACTTGTTTTTTCTTGAAATTTCCGGTAAGCTTCTACACTTTCCGCTTGGTTTGCATCCCAGAACACGACCAAAGTGCGCTGGTCTGAACTTGGATCCAATTCAACAGTTTGCCCGCTCGCAGTTTGCCAGGTCATTGCTGGAAGCTTTTTCATTTTTAGCACAATCACCTTCTGCCGATAAATGGACTCCATTTCCTTAAAAAGGACGGGATAATCTTTAACCTGTTTGATTCGCTCCAAATCAGCAGCAGCTTGGGGCAAATTTTCCAGCTTACTGCAAAACTGTATGTTTTGAACCCATTCTTCTATTTCAAAATACTGTTTCAGTTTGGGCAATCCCGCCAAACGTTCCTGCCAGTGTTGACGAAACACCTCTTGAGAATAGGGAACTGCTGAATTGGGGTCATTCGTAGTCCAGTCGGTGCCCGTTATTTGTTTTACTTCCAGGGTGAACAACTCGTTTAAAACTCGGATATATGCTTCTAGACGTACTTCGTCAACCAAGGGCAAATGGCGAATTTGTCGATCTATCCGATCCTTCAAGGTTCCTTCCCAGGCTTCTTTTTGCATGAATTGCAAAATCTTGATTTTATCCTCCAAATACTGAGCTTGAGCCTTGGCAGTGAAGAGTGTTACAAAATTTTCATCGGCTTGTTCGGCCTGGTATTGTTGCAGGCTTTGTCGTTGTTTTTGGAAAAACGTGTCAATTAACATCGTATATTCCCCAGGATTTTCCTGGGTTTCCAGTGGTATGAAAGGCTGTTTCAAATTGAACAAAAGATTGTTCTCACGGCCAACAGTACCGCCGAAGGTAACATTGCGCCCATTGATCATTTCTATCCACAAGCTATCTCCGGGGCGGATGTACAACTCGACGTTTTCACGCTGCGTAAACCGGATGATGCTCGGTTTGTCTACCCTGAGTTCCAAATGAAAAAAGCCTTGGGCATTGCTGGTGTCGGCCACTTTACCCCATTCATCAATC
>JAAFHQ010000676.1 GCA_013298445.1 Chitinophagales bacterium
TTCCTTTGACCTGTAGTGTAGGGGTGCGGGTAAGGGTGGTGGTGAGGTTTTGCATGGCCAAACGTCGCCCTTCGCGGTCTTGCCCAAAATCTTCGCCCGAAACCATCCCCTCCAGGAAGTTGGCGAAGCCTTTTTCCGGCTTGCTGCGGTCGATGATGGCGACCACTTTGATGTCATCAGGCAATACAATTTGAGAAGGTTGCAGCACTTCCAGCAAGGTAGAACTGGTGCCACAACTCCAGGAAATAAGCGCTACCAAAGCAAGTAGCAATAGGGATTGATTTTTCATCACTCGTGTCAGGTTTTGGTGGTTATAACAAATGTGTATTTCAGACCAAAAAAGTCAGGCTAAGGACGCATTTTTTCGATGGGCGATGTGAAAAACAGGGTGGAAATTCGGCGTTATTTCGATCTAAGTTACGATTTAATAGCTGTAATTTTAGTTTTTGGTGAAGGTTTCCTTCCTCCATTCTCAAGAAACCCTAAATTTACCTTAAAAATGCTACCACCCATCCAACACAGCGTACTGGAACGTTTTTTGCGCTACGTGCAAATCGATACCCAATCCAACCCTTTTTCCCAAACTTTTCCGACTACTGAAAAGCAAAAAGACCTTGCCCGGGTGTTGGCCCAAGAGCTACAAGCCTTAGGCATAACTGACGCCCACATGGACGAACATGGCTATGTATACGCTACCATCCCCGCAACAGTGGACAAAGCTGTCCCTGTCATTTGTTTTTGCTCGCACATGGATACCTCGCCGGATAGCAGTGGTACCAATGTCAAACCTATGATCCACCACAATTACGATGGTCGTGATCTGGTGTTGCCCGACGATCCCAATGTGGTCATCCGCTTGCAAGATCATCCCAACCTGGGCGAACAAATGGGCAATGACATCGTCACGGCTAGTGGCCTCACCTTACTAGGCGCGGACAACAAAGCAGGCGTTGCCGAAATCATGGATGCCGCGCAGTATTTCATGCAACACCCGGAAGTGCCCCACGGCACCATCAAAATCCTCTTTACCCCCGATGAAGAAGTAGGCCGGGGTGTTGAAAAAGTTGACCTGCAAAAGTTGGGTGCCGATTTTGGGTACACCATCGACGGTGAACGCCGAGGCTCTTTTGAAGACGAAACCTTCAGTGCCGATGCCGTTACCCTGATCATTGATGGCGTGAGCGCGCACCCTGGTTTTGCCAAGGGAAAAATGGAAAGTGCAGTCAAAATTGTATGCGACATTATTGCCAAATTGCCCAAAGACCACCTTACCCCTGAAGCGGTTGATGGCCGGGATGGCTTCATTCACCCTGTGACGGTAGAAGGGATGGCTGAAAAGGCAGCAGTACATTTCATCATCCGCGATTTTACTGATGAAAAATTGTTGGCACACGAGTTGGTTTTGAAAAATACAGTGGAGGAGGTGATGCAAAACTACCCCCATTCCCGCTATGAGTTGCGCGTACACGAGCAATACCGCAACATGAAAAAAATCCTAGATCAGCATCCACAAGTGGTTGAAAATGTGGTGAAAGCAATTCGGAGAGCTGGCATCGAACCGATTCCTTCCAGTGTACGTGGCGGTACGGATGGTTCCCGCTTGTCGTACATGGGCTTGCCTTGCCCGAATGTTTTTGCGGGGGAGCACGCGTTTCACTCCAAGCAGGAATGGGTTTCGGTGCAGGACATGCAGAAAGCCGTGGAGACGATAGTACATTTGGCAATGATATGGGCAGAATGAGCAAGTCAATTTAAAGTATACCCTCAATGAGTGAAATAGAAAAACTTGCTGCCGCTTTGGAAGCCTTCGCTGGCCTCAAGGCCAATGATTTTCAGCTATCCGCCCCCTTTTGGCAAACCAAAAATTACCAAAAGGGGGAATTTTACAACGAACACCGGAACATTTGTAAAAACCTGGGATTCATCACAAACGGTGTTTTTCGATCCTACACCATTGATGAAAAAACGGGAGAAGAGAAAAACGTTTTTTTGTACTCTACGAATGGATTTGTGGTCTCCTTCAAAAGTTTCATCAATCAAATCCCCTGCGATTATTACACCCAGGCCATGACGGACTCATCGGTCATTTTCATCAACATCATTGATTTACAGTCGCTTTATCAACGTTCTCACCAGTGGGAAAAATTTGGAAGGCTCCTGGCCCAGGAAGCATTTAATGTAACCATGACTAGGATCGAAGGCTTTATGTTCAAAACGCCAGAAGAGCGCTACCTGGATTTGATCCAACAACACCCGGATATTTTTAACAGCGTCCCGCTTTACCACATTTCATCGTATTTGGGCATTCAAGGGCCTTCGCTGAGTCGAATTCGCAAAAGAATTTCAGCAAAATAATTCGATTTTAACTTGGGTTAAAATTATTGTCCCTCAGAGCCAGCAACTTTGTTTCATAAAATTCAAACCAATGAAAACAAAGACAATTGTATTGATTCATGGCTTGTTCGTGAACAATACCAGCTGGAAACAGTGGAAAGCCCATTTTGAAGCCCAAGGCTATACCGTTTATACACCCGCCAACCCTGGACATGAAGGTGAGCCTGCACAGCTCAGAGCCAACACGCATGCCCAATTGACCCAGACTGGGTTTAAGGATGTGGTGGAGAATATCGTCAAGTTGATCGACACCTTGCCAGAAAAACCCATTGTGATTGGGCATTCACTGGCAGGTTTGGTTGTGCAAAAACTCATTGAACTAGACAAAGCTGTAGCTGGCATCAGCATTGACGGCGCGCCACCAAAAAACGTGTTTGCGCCACTTGCCACGATCAAAGTTGTATTGCCCGTGGTGAATTTTCTCAAGGGTAACACGCCGTTTTTGGGCAGTAAAGACTGGTACCATCACGCATTTTTCAACAACTATTCCAAAGCGGAAAGTGATAAACTTTATGAAACCATCGCAGTGCCGGAAAGCAGGAAAGTCGCTCGGGATCCACTGTTGTCCACTTTTGCCAAGATTGATTTTAAAAAGCCACACCAACCCTTGCTTTTTATTGGTGGTGAAAATGACAACATTTTTTCGGCCCAATTCACCCAAAAAATAGCAGGTTCTTATCAAGACAAAAACAGTGTCACCGATTTTAAAGCCTTTGCCGGAAGAAGCCACTTTTTGTGTGGGGAAGAAGGCTGGGAGGAAATCGCAGATTATATTTTGGGTTGGTTGAAAAAGCAGTGATGAAGTGGTGTGGGGTAGTGCCAATTGGCGCATGAGTGAGGTCAATTGACACTACCCATTAGATAGCGTCTACAAGCCTGACTATTAAAAGGAATTGCCTATTTTTGAATAAAAATCACCAAAACTCAAACTTACCACGCAATGACAAGTTTACAAATCTTGTTGGAAAGTGTAGAATCAGCTCGCCGTGACTTCATCGCGGAATGCGAGGGATTATCCCCAGCGCAAGTGAACTTCAAACCAGGCACCGAAGCCTGGTCCATTCTCGACAACGTGGAGCACATTGTGCGCGCGGAACAAAGCGGCATCAGTGGTTTGTGGAAAGCCCTGGACGGGTTCAACAGGGCTGAGCCCATTTGGGAAGGTGACCCGATCCATCGCGGCCTGTCCGTCGAAGAAATTGTCGAACGAACCTGGCAAACCAAAGAAAAAGTACCACCCATTGCAGCACCACAATGGGGCGGTTCACTCAATTTTTGGCTGGCCATGTGCCGGGCTCAACGTCATATGCTCCAGGAATTGGTGCAAGAACTGGACGGAATTGATCTGGAATTGATCATTTTCCCACACCCCATTTCTGGACCGATGGATGCCCGGCAACGACTAGAGTTTTTGCGTTTTCATGCACGGAGGCATCAGGAGCAGGTGAGGAGGATTAAGGGGAGTGAGCGGTATCCAGGATAATAACAACTCAATACACTACAAATTCCGGGTCTAAGTGCCAATAATTGTTTTGATTTCATTTGGAAAAAAATAAAATCCTGTTTATTTTTGAAGCCGATGTTTGTTTTGCTAATCACCCTGCATTTTTCCATTTTTAAAAGCGAAAC
>JAAFHQ010000677.1 GCA_013298445.1 Chitinophagales bacterium
TTGTATACCTGATGTCTTGCTACGCAAAGTTTTGTAAAAGAAATGTAAAGTACATTGAATGTGTAATCTATTGTTTATTGGTCATAATTGTACTGGGCTTTGGTTCCCCGATCTTGACCACGCCTATAGCACTAATGTTTTTATTCCTCCCATATTACAAATTTCCAGAACCCATTTATGTGCTGGTTAAAAGACCAGTTCAGATAAATAGCGAATTTTCTTCTGCAAACTAAGCTGAATAACTCTTATGAAAATTGCTGTTTTGTTGGCAACATACAACAGGAAAAACAAAACGATTGAATGTTTGAACAACCTGAAAGACCAGGAAATTCCAAAGGACTTGGGCTTGGAAATTTTCCTGACTGACGACGCGTCCACGGACGGAACAAGCGAGGCAATCCAGGCGCAATTCCAGGAGGCGCATGTCTACCACGGGAATGGCAGTTTGTTCTGGGCTGGAGGAATGATCCATTCCTGGACGATGGCACTCTCATCCAATGCGGATTATTACTTGCTGATGAACGATGATACTTTTCTGAAAAGGGATGCTGTGAAAATTTTGTTGCAAAGTTGTTCGGAATTCTATTCGAATCATGGTCGACATGCCATTAGTGTTGGGACAACCCAAGATCCAACCTCAGGGGAAATTACCTATGGGGGGAATAAATTGTATTCAAGGAATAAGCCTCAAAGTTACCGTGTGCAACCCGGGGAACACAGCATTGAATGTGATATGGCAAACGCTAACATTATGCTGGTCCCATCTGAAATTGTGACCAAAATTGGCATATTATCCAAGGAGTTTACCCATGCGATTGCAGATTTTGATTATACCTTAAGGGCCAGAAAAGCTGGATTTGCAGTAATAGTCGCACCGGGTATTCTTGGAATTTGTGCCAATGATCATGCCAAAAATTGGAAATCTAGCCAGGTGAAACTTTCAGAAAGAGTGAAATACCTGTATAGTATAAAGGGATTGGCGTATAAAGAATATCTACTATTTATAAAAAGACATTTTCCTTTGAATTTACCTGCATCTTTTTTTAAATTGTGGTTAAAGACTTTATTTCCAATTGTGTATGACTTGTTCAAAAAAACAGCTTGAATGTTTTCTTTTCCGACCTTCCCAATTTGCCACAAAATTTTTCCTCATGTTCAAACCAATTTCAGATGAAAGTTTTGATCATCCACTCATTTTACCGGGAAACGGGTGGAGAAGATAACATGGTGCTTGGAAAAATAGCTTTACTTAAGAATGCTGGCTTCAAGGTTGAACTTTTGGCTTTTCAAAATCCAACGCAGGTTTTGAACGCCGTTGTTGATCTATTTTTTCTGCTTTTCAATGTATCCTCGTTCTTAAAAACGGTAAAAAAAATACGCAAATACCGCCCGGATATCATTCATTTGCACAATTGGCATTTTGCTGCTTCGCCTTCTGTTATTTTGGCAGCTCATTTTTTAAAAACGCCACTGGTATTAACCGTACACAATTTTCGGCTGCTATGCCCATCGGCTATCCTGTTTTATAAAGGTGAACTTTTTTTAGAAAGCTTGAAGCAAAAATTCCCCTGGACTGCCATTAAAATTGGAGCATACAGAAACTCAAGTTTGCAGACTTTCTGGCTAGCTTTCTGCGTTTTTGTGCATAAAAAATTAAGAACCTGGCAAAAAGTAAGCAAATTCATAGTTCTTTCAGATTTCATGAAAGACATCTTTTTACAATCTAACTTTGGGATACCTGCCGATAAGTTTGTCATTAAGCAAAACTCTATTCCAGACCCAGTCCTTTGGGCGGGAAATGGCAGAGGCAACCATTTTGTTTTTGTGGGTAGATTGGTGGTTGAAAAAGGGATAGAGGTCTTGTTGGAGGCCTTTGCCAATACCCATTTTCAACTGCATATTTATGGTTATGGCCCTTTGGAGCAAAAGGTTAGGGATTTCGCCGAACTGCATCAAAACATAAGTTATAAAGGAGCACTGCCTCATGAAGATTTGTTCGAACAATTACGTAAATGCAGTGCACTTATATTTCCTTCGATCTGGTATGAAGGAATGCCATTGACGGTAATTGAAGGGCTTTCAACCGGTACCCCAGTTATTGCGAGTAATTTGGGGGCCATGTCAACAATGATCCAGGATAAATCCAATGGATTGCATTTTGAAGCTGGAAACCCGCTTGATTTAGCGCAGAAATTGGCTTACTGGAGTGCCCGTTCAGAAGAGGAAAAGGAGCAATATTCGCAAAGAGCAAGAGCCACTTATGAAGAAAATCACACCCCAGAAGCGAATCTTCAACGTTTGACGGCCATATACAGAGAGGCAATTAATGGATACCCGCTGAAACCTGGGACAATTGACCAATAAGCTGAACAAGTTTAAAATTAAATTCCCATGAAAAAAGTAGCAATCATTCAGAGAACATTGGTGCAGTACCGTCGAGAATTCTTTGATGGGCTGAAAAATGCCCTTGCTGAGGAAGGAGTGGAATTGACCTTGATTTATGGCAAACAGAACAGTGATGAAGGGCTGAAAAAGGATGAAGTCGATCTGGCATGGAGCCAATACGTTCCAAATAAAGAGATTAAATTTGGCAAGCGTACCCTCATTTGGCAACCTTGCATGAAGGAACTGCAAGACAAAGATTTAATCGTGGTAGAATCTGCGAACAAGTTAATTCTGAATTACCTCTTAATGATCAAAAGGGGCTTTTCCAAAACCAAATTGAGTTTCTGGGGCCATGGGAGAAACAGGCAGGATAAGCCGAATAGCTTCGCCAACCAATTCAAATACCTTTTTTTGAAACAATGCGATTGGTGGTTTGCCTATACCAGTGGGGTAAAAGATTTTCTTATTGAAAAAGGTTATCCCGAGGCTCAGATCACCGTTGTGCAAAATGCCATAGATACTCAATTCATCCAGCAGGAATATGCCCAAACTACGGACTTGGAAATGATTGCACTGAAAAAAGAATTGGGGATAGAAGGGGACCAGGTTGGCATCTTCTGTGGAGGAATCTACCCCGAAAAGCGGATTGATTTTTTACTTGAAGCTTGCCTGAAGATTAAAGAGGAAGTCCCCGATTTTCAAATGATTTTTATCGGATCGGGTATTGACGCTCCTAAAATAACCCATGCTGCAACACTGTATCCCTGGATTCATTACGTTGGCCCAAAATTTGGGAAGGACAGGGTCAAATATTTCAAAATTTCCAGCCTCTTCCTCATGCCAGGCCTGGTAGGATTGGGAATTTTAGATGCGTTTGCCCTTGAAACCCCTATTGTGACGACCAACTATGAATTTCATAGTCCGGAAATTGAATACCTGGAACATGGAAAAAATGGACTGATCGTAGACAATACTATTGACCATTACAGTAAAGCTGTTATCCAACTTTTGCTGAGTGGGGAATACAAACGGATGCTTGAGCACTGTAGGGCCAGCGCCGAAAAATACACTATTGAACACATGGTGGAAAACTTTAAGGTTGGAATACTTAATGCCTTGCATTGAGCACTTCCTGAAAACCGATTGGATAACCCGAATTAGAAAAAATGAATCCTAAAATCCCTTTCAACAAACCGTTCCTAAGCGGAAAAGAAGAACACTACATTGGCCTTGCTATGAAGTCAGGAAAACTATGCGGGAATGGCTTTTACACACAAGAATGCCAGCACTATTTTGAATCGCAGTATCGTTTCCGCAAATGCCTTTTGACAAGTTCCTGTACCGACGCCCTGGAAATTGCGGCATTGCTACTAGATATCCAGGCGGGAGATGAAGTCATTATTCCTTCCTATACTTTTGTGTCTACGGCAAACCCCTTTTTGTTGAGAGGCGCCAAAATTGTATTCGCGGATTCCAGAGCTGACCATCCTGGCATTGACGAGAGCAGCATCGAGGCCTTAATCACTCCCAAAACCAAAGCTATCGTAGTTGTTCATTACGCTGGAGTGGCCTGCGATATGGATGCCATAATGAACCTCGCAAACCACTATGGATTGTGGGTCGTAGAAGATGCT
>JAAFHQ010000678.1 GCA_013298445.1 Chitinophagales bacterium
ACCTGCCGGAGTAGCCAATCCACCGATGATGATCATGTTCGGAGGATTGGACAGTTTGGCTGAAGAACTTTATTTTGGCCCAGCCAATTGGCTCAATGAACGGGGCGTCGCCCTGATGGTGCTCGATGGCCCCGGCCAGGGTGAAAGCCTGCGCATCAACCACGTCCACTCGCGTTACGACTACAATGTGCCTGCCACCGCTGCTTATGAATGGGCCGTAGCCAATTTGCAAACTGAAATTGATACCAAAAGCATTGGTGTAATGGCGGTGAGCATGGGGGGCTATATGGCGGCTCGTTCAGCAGCTTTTGAGCCACGTTTCAAAATCTGCGCCATCTGGGGGGCAGTTTGGTCCTATTACGACATTTGGAAAAACCGTCCAGACAATCACCCTTTGGCCGAAATTGTGATGCACATCGTCGGCGCAGAGAACATGAATGACGCCCGCGAACGCCTCAAACAATTCACTTTGGAAGGGGTGGCCGAAAAAATCTCCATGCCAACTTACATCTTGCACGGGGAAGACGACCGGCAGAATTTTGTCGAAAACGCCTACAAAACCTACGAGGCCCTGACCTGCGAAAAGTACTTGGAGATAGTCCCCAAAGAAAGCAGTGGTTCCGCCCATTGTCAGGTCGACAATTTCACCAAAGTGTTCAACCTTTACGATTGGATTGCCAAAAAACTGCACGAATGATCCGTCAACTCAAAAAAGGCATCACCTACGCAGAAAGCCAGGATGCCGATGCCAAAGTACGCGCTACCGTGGAAAGCATGTTGAAGGGTGTGGCGGAACGGGGCGATGCAGCTGTGCGGGAATACTCGGCGAATTTGGACAAATGGTCGCCTGTAAGTTTCCGCTTGTCGCCCGCTGAAATTGCCGACATCATTGAAGGTTTGCCGCAGCAAGTGATCGATGACATCCTATTTGCACAGAGCCAAATCCGCAATTTTGCCCAGCATCAATTGGCTGCCCTCAAAGATATTGAAGTCGAAACCTTACCCGGGGTGTTCCTGGGCCACAAAAATATCCCTGTAAATAGTATAGGTTGTTACATCCCCGGTGGTCGGTACCCTATGGTGGCCTCCGCCCACATGAGTGTGTTGACCGCCAAGGTGGCAGGTGTCAAACGTGTAATTGCCTGCACCCCTCCTATCAATGGCGCTATTCCGGCTGCTACCGTTGCCGCCATGCATATGGCTGGCGCGGATGAAATTTACCTGCTTGGCGGGGTACAAGCCGTGGCCATGATGGCGCTTGGAACGGAGACTGTGAAAAGTGTAGACATGCTCGTCGGCCCTGGCAATGCCTATGTTGCAGAAGCCAAACGCCAGCTTTATGGCAGAGTGGGCATCGACCTTTTTGCGGGCCCAACCGAAACCCTCATCATCGCCGACGATACCTGCGATGTGGAAACCTGTGCGACTGACTTATTGGGGCAAGCGGAACATGGGCCAACCTCGCCCGCTATTCTGCTGACTACCAGCAAAAGTATTGCCGAAGGCATCGAAGCTGAAATTGAACGCCAATTGGCGGTATTGCCTACGGCTGATGTGGCTGGGGTTGCCTGGCGTGATTACGGGCAAGTGATTCTGGTGGATACCGTGGATGAACTGGTCCAGGA
Organism: Chitinophagales bacterium; assembly: GCA_013298445.1. Lineage (GTDB taxonomy): Bacteria > Bacteroidota > Bacteroidia > Chitinophagales > Saprospiraceae > Haliscomenobacter. The sequence goes on from JAAFHQ010000678.1 coordinate 1,626, forward strand.
AGCTGATCGCATTGCCAGCGAACATGTCCAGGTAATGACGGAGAACCCAAGGTATTTCCTGGAAAAAATGACCAATTACGGTGGTTTGTTCCTGGGAGAAAAGACCAACGTGGCTTACGGGGATAAGGTAATCGGCACCAATCATACCCTGCCTACCCGTGAAGCGGCGAAGTATACTGGTGGACTTTGGGTGGGCAAGTTTTTAAAAACATGTACCTATCAGGAGATCCGCACACCAGAGGCCAGTGCCATGATTGGGGAATATTGCTCGCGGCTGTGCGCCATTGAGAATTTTGCCGGGCATCAGGCTCAGGCGGATTTGCGGGTGCGCAAGTACAAATAAACTTCTGAGGTGTAACTTAGGTGCCTTAGGTTCCTTAGGTGGTGAAGAACATTTTTTTACCACCTAAGAAACCTAAGGCACCTAAGTTACACCTCAGAGATTAAGCCTTTTGTTTAAATGGATTTAACCGGAAAAACAGCATTGGTTACGGGTGGTGCAGGCGGCATCGGCTCAGCCATTTGTCACAAATTGGCGGCAAATGGAGCCCAGGTCATCGTCACCTTCAACAGCAATGCGAACAAAGCCGAATCCTTGCTACAAAGCCTCCCAGGCCAGGGCCATTCCTGTTTCCATGCACCCAATACAGATGCCACCAAGCTGGCCGAACTGGCCCATTTGGTTCAGAAAAAATACGGCAAGTTGGACATTTTGGTCAACAACGCGGGCATTACTACTCCAGTTGCCCATGCCGATTTGGATGGGTTGAGCGACGAGTGGATTGACCGCATTTTTCAAACCAATTTGCGTGGTTCTTTTGCCATGATCCGGGTTTGTAAAGATCTTTTATTGGAGGCAGCAAAAGAAAGCAACTCGTCCAGTTTGGTAGTGAACATCTCATCAGTAGCCGCTGTAACAGGCATTGGCAGCAATGTCGCTTACTGTGCCTCCAAAGCGGCCATCGACAGCATGACGCGATCTTTGGGTCGGGCTTTGGCACCCCAAATCCGGGTGGTTTCGGTCTCCCCAGGCTGGGTACTCGGAGAATACACCCAAAACATTGACCCGGCTTACCTAAAAAAACAAGAAGAACTTACACCATTACACCGATTAGCCAATCCTGACGACGTTGCCAACGCGGTATTTGCCTTGGCGACCACTCTAAGCTTTACTACTGGTTCGATAATTCCGGTGGATGGAGGCAGGGTACTTGGAGGATAGGTTCAAGTGTTCAAAAATTATACCTATGTCAGCAGCAAAAAAAGTACTCATCGTAGGCGGCGGAATTGGTGGACTTTCCGCAGGCATTGCCTTACGCCGGGCCGGCATCGAGGCAGAAATTGTTGAATTACAATCCGTATTCAATGTATACGGAGTTGGCATCATCCAGCAGGCCAACGCCTTGCGCGCACTTGATGCGCTTGGTGTAGCCGATGAAGCCATGCGCAGGGGATCACCTTACGGCAAAGTCAAATTGTGTGCACCGCATGGTTTCAAGTTTGGTGAAACGGGCACGCCACCCATTGGTCGTTTCCCCAGCCACAATGGCATTTCCCGGAAAATTTTGCACGATGTACTCTACGAAGCTGCGCAGGAAAACGGCGTGGTATTTCGCATGGGCATCACTGTGGAGCACATCGACAACCAACCGGATCAGGTTGTGGTGCAATTCACCGATGGCAGTTCCGGCACTTACGATTTGTTGATTGGTGCCGATGGCGTCAATTCCAAAGTGCGGAGTTTGATATTTGGGCAGTTTACGCCCAGGTACATCAATGCCTCGGTTTGGCGCTACGCTTTTCCACGTCCAGCTGAACTGGAAACTGGCTACATGTATTTTGGTAAAAAAACCAAATTGGGTTTGATCCCGATGACGGCGGATACCATTTACATGTTTGTGGTTTCTTCGGAAGGTGAAGACAATCCTTTTATTCCTGAAGAAGAGTTGGTGCCTCGTTTAAAAGGCTACCTGGAAGAATACAGTGCCCCTTTTGTACAAGAGGTTTTACCCCAAATTACTGATCCCAAAGGTGTCATCTACCGCCCACTGGAAACCTTGATGACCCCAGCCCCCTGGTACAAAAACCGGGTGGTTTTGATTGGAGATTCTGCACATGCAACCATTCCACAATTGGGTTCTGGAGCAGCATTGGCCATCGAGGATGCTGTGGTATTGGCAGAATTGTTGCAGAAGGAAAGCGCCATGACCAGTGTCCTGGAACAGTACATGGAGCGACGTTACGAGCGCTGCAAGTTGGTGGTGGATGTTTCCAATACCCTCTCCGAATGGGAACAAATGGAGTGGAAAGGTATCCCGCTGCCAGAAGGGGCCAACATGGGAGCGCTGATGGGTAAAACCTTGATGGTCTTGGCACAACCAATTTGATTGA